>JANXWI010000128.1 GCA_025351205.1 Deinococcus sp. | reverse complement strand
CGCCAACGCGCTGCTGAAACTGGTCGAGGAACCGCCGCACAATGCGCTGTTTCTGTTTCTGAGCGAAGACGTGGGGCTGGTGATGCCCACCATCGTCAGCCGCACGGCGAGGCTGAACGTGCAGCCGGTGTCTGACCGCCGAATGCAGGCCGGGCTGGCCGCGTTCGCTCCCGACCTGCTGGAACTGGCGGCGGGCCGCCCCGGCGTGCTCGCAGAGGCCGAGAAGGTGGCCGCCGCGTTGCAGGACGCCCGCACCCTGACCGACGCCCTGCGCGGCGGTCTGATGGGCGCTCTGGAGGCCACAGAGGCCCTGGAGAAGCGTTTCGACACCGAGTGGCACACTCAGGCGCTGCGCTACGTCTGGAGGGCCGAGACGCCCGCCGTACGCGCCGCCGCCGACACCGCCCTGGAACGCCTGCTCTCGGCGCTGGAGGTGTACGCCAGCCCCAGCCTGAGCTTTCAGGTGTTCGTGCTGGATTTAAGGGCCGCGTTTGGGGAAGGGTAATGGAAGGTTCACGGTCCAATGTCAACCGATTATCGGCCTACTACATACATGATAGTTGTCCTTGTTGCGGTGTAGGTCCTTTAACATTCAGAATTTCTTCTCAAAATAAACTTTGTGTTGTCTGTATAAAGCATTTGTCAAAAAGGCTTTCTCTTTTTGACCGACCAGCGGGAGTGAATTTAGTCGAGCAATTGGGAGGCGGGCAGGCGTGCCCAGGCGCGTCCGTTCTGCCCAAGACAATGGAGGGACGCCCTGGTTGTTCTCTCGTACCGGAATTCGGACAACTGCTCTAGAATGTGAGGCTTTATGGCTTGATCCTAGAATTATAGATAACAATTCGGTGCTTGCCGCAATATATAAGAATGAGATATGGACGGTTGGTGAGACAGGCGACCAAATATATGATGGCGGGTCATCGTGGGCGAAGTTAGAAGAGATTGTGCGCCGAGGTTATGCCGATCTCGTCGTTGGAGAGGTGGAACCTTGACCCGCTTCCATAGGCTGCTATCCTGCCCCCCGTGACCTCCGCCCCCTACACCCTGCGCGTGAAAATCTGCGGCACCACCAGTCTGCACGACGCGCAGCTGAGCGCCGAGGCCGGAGCCGACGCCATCGGCCTGATTTTCGCGCCGGGCAGCAAACGGCTGGTGGGCGTGGAACTGGCCCGCGAGATCAGCCTGAGCGTGGGTCCGGCGGTGGGCCGGGTGGGCGTCTTTCTGGATCAGCCCCTGGACGGGGTGCTAAGGACCGCAGAAAGGGCGCGTCTGTCGGCGGTGCAGATTCACGGCGAGGTGTCAAGTCTTTACCTGGACACGCTCGCCTGCTACCATCCCGTTCTGCGTGTGCTGCGCCAGGAAGAGCTGAGCGGGGCGGGCGGCACGCCGGAAGGTCCTGTATTCCCAAATCAGACGCTGATGCTTGACGCGCCCAACCCCGGCAGCGGGCAGCCGCTCGACTGGGACAGCCTGCGCTCCAGCTTCCCGGCGGGGGCCTGGCTGGCCGGAGGGCTGGGGCCAGGCAATGTGGCGCGGGCCATCCGGGCGCTGCGTCCGGGCGGGGTAGACGCCGTGAGCCAGCTGGAATCAGCGCCCGGCATCAAGGATGTTCAGAAGGTCCGCGACTTTGTGAAGGCGGCCAGGACAGCGGCCCAGGAAGGCTTTCCACAGAGTTATCCACAGTGAAACGCCTGCCTGTGGATAACTCTGGTAAAGTTCCACCGACCCGGTTTTGGGCAGCTTTACCCGCTCTCACACGGCGTTTATCGGCGGTCAGCAACCCACCTTCAGGCGGGTCTGAAGGGTCTTATCCACAACGCCTGTGGATAACCCTGTGGATAACTTTCAGGCCACCCACGACCAGGATGAAGACTGCCTTAAGGTCTTGAGACCAGAAGTGTAGCGCCAGATGGTCGGTGAATTGAGGCGCCGATCTGAACAAAATACAGAACGGAATCGGTGACCCTTCCGGTCAGATTGGGGCAGCAGGCACGACGGGCCATCAGAACAGGCGTCGTCATTCCGCTGCCCTGCAAACCGCTTCAGATGACCGTCGCCCGCTCAGAGTGGGAATGAATCTGGCCTGCGTTCTCGCTCGTCCGTCAGGGCTACCGCAAAGTCGAAAAACAGGCAGACAGTCTCATACTTTTCTGTGCCAGACGAAGATTTTCAATCTCTCCCAGGGTGGAATCGAGGTTTTCTCCAAGTTGACTGCGACTGCGACTGAGCCGGGTTCAATCCTGGACTGATTTTGCGGTAGCCCTGGCTCGTCCGTTGCGGAAGTGACCAGATATCTCGACGGGGCTTATCCTTTACAGCTGGCCGATCAGGTGGACGTCGCCCGCCGTGACCCGGTGCAGCGTTCCAGCCGCCTGCACCAGCAGCGCGCCGTCCGGGCCGATGTCCTGCGCCGTGCCCGACACCACGCCCGCCCGGGTCTGCACCTGTACCTGCTGCCCCAGCGTGACCGAGTGTGCCCGCCAGGCATCCAGAATCTGCTCGGCGGGGGCGGCCAGCCAGGTGTCCAGGGCCGACAGCAGGGCCAGCAGCACCTCGCTGCGCCGCAGAGCCGGGGCAACGTCGTGCAGGCAGGCCGCGCCCGCCGGGGCGGAGCCGACGTTCAGGCCCACGCCCAGCACCGCCCGCGAAACCTCCTCGCCGCGCAGATCGGCCTCCAGCAGAATGCCCGCCAGCTTGCGGCCCTGGGGACCAAGCAGGTCGTTGGGCCACTTCAGCCCGCCCACCCCGGCCAGGTGCTGCGTGGTCTGGGCCAGCGCCACCCCCGCCGCCAGCGGCAGCAGCGACAGCCTGCCCAGGTCGGGCTGGGGCGGCAGCAACACGCTGAAGGTCAGGTTGCGCCCGGCGATTGCCCCCAATTCGGCTGAGTCCTGGCCCTCCCAGACGCGCCCTCGCCGCCCCCGGCCAGCCGTCTGGCGCTCGGCCAGCACCACGGCCCCGGCGGGAGCAGGGGAGAGCGGGTCGCCGGCCCAGGCCCGCAGCTCGTCCTGGGTGCTGGTCACCGTGCCCAGGTAGCGGCAGGCGCGGCCCTGTAGCCCGGCGGCCTGTAGCCCGGCGGCCATGCCGGGCAGCCAGGGAGCGGGCGTTCCGGCCTGGAGCGCGTAGCCCCGGCGCGACACCTGTACCGGGTAGCCCTGCGCCTGAAGCTGGCGCGCCAGGGTGCTGACGCTCACCCGTCCGACACCCAGCCGCGCGGCCAGCACGCTGCCGGGCTGGGGCGTTTCGGTCAGCAGGGGCAGAAGGCGGACGAGCGTTGTCAGCGCTGTTCTGGTCAGGACGCGGGCAGGCACAGCCAGCAGTCTGCCCTGAACAGCGGAACGAGGGCAACAGGGGTAGGCGGGACGCGGCGCGGCAGAAAGTCCATACGCCCAGAACCTGTGTCGCCAGGACCCCCTCAGTACAGCGGCCACCGATCTGACGGGGGTTCTTTTCCCCTCTCCTTGTGGGAGAGGGACCTCGCGCAGCGAGAGGGTGAGGGGGAAACAGGCCGGGCATTCCAAAACGTCTGGCCGAATGCCCATCACTGATCGGTAGACTACGAGGTCAGGCTGCCCGGCGAGGGGCGTCGTAGCACCAGCGCCACGGCCAGCGCCGCCGTTGCCAGCAGGGCGGCCAGCACCCCCAGCGTCGGAGCGTCGGGGGCCACGATGCTCACGCCGCGCAGCGCCTGCCACGTCAGCAGTCCGGTCAGGCCCAGGTACAGGGCGGCGGCCACCCACACCAGCAAGGCGCGCTGCCGCAGGTTGAGGGCGGCAACCAGCGCGGGCAGCGACAGCACCCAGGCCAGCAGCGGAAGCGCCTGAAGCGCGTGCATGCCCACGAAGTGAGCGGCCCGCAGGTCGCCGCCGCGCGTACTCCAGCCGGTCACCATCAGGCCGGGGCCACCGTCGGGCAGGCCGACGCTGTGCGCGCCCATGACGCTCAGAGCGCCGCCCGCCTTCAGGGCCGCGAGCTGCGGCACGGTAGGGCCGGTCATCAGGAAACCCTCGGCCATGCCGACCACCGTGATGACCAGCGCCAGCCGGATGCCCAGGGCCAGCACCGGACTGGTCATCAATCTGGCCCGCAGCAGGGCCACCGCCAGCACCACGTTGGCCGTCCAGAGAACGCCGATGGGCACGGCCATCAGACCGATCCAGACCGCCAGATTAAACGGCGTGGACACGTTGAAATGCGAGGTGGTGCCGCGCGCGGCCTGCATGATGATCGCCGCCCATTCGAGCGCGAACATGCTCAGAATGACCCACGAACAGGCCCGCACCAGCCGCGAGGGTTTCAGAAAACTCAGCATCCACAGCAGGGTGAAGCTGTACACCGTGATCGAGACGGCGAACTTGAGCGGTTTGAGCCACACCGGCGCGCCCGTGACGTAGCGCGGATCGAGCAGCAGGCCCGCCACGAAGAACAGGCCCAGCAGCGCCGTCAGGGCTGCCGACACGAACAGCGGCGGGTGAACGCGGTACAGGCGCTGGAGGCCGGCTTTCAGGGCGGAAGGTGCGCTGGCAATGGTCATGGGTCATCTCCTTGATGTACGCATGTTCTTAACTGAGAGGTGTTAAGTACAGGGCGAGAAAAATAGACTGGTCGGATTCAGGGCGAGAGGTTTCGTCCGATCACTTCCTGGTGTTGCAAGTAGAGACCCTCCAGAACCTCCGCCGGAAAGTAGGGCGTGGCCAGGTGCAGCGACACCAGACCGTGGACGTTGGCCCACAGAAGCGAGGTGTACACCTGAAGATCGCCGGGTCGCAGTTCGCCACTGTCCAGGCCCCGCTGCACCGCCTGCTCCAGCACCCCGAACGAGTCGATCACCGAATCGTAGCCGCTGGGAGTGGGCAGGCCCAGCCAGTCGCCGCGCACCATGAACATCAGGCGGTAGTGCAGCGGGCGGCGCAGGCCGAATCTCAGGTAGGCCAGCCCGATGGCGCACAGGCGCTCCCGGGCGCTTCCAGGCTGGTCGGCGGCCCGCTGAAGGTCCTGCCCGAAGCTGCGGAAGCCCTCCAGCGCCACATGGTGCAGCAGGTCTTCCTTGTCGCGGAAGTACAGGTAGATGCTGGTGGGCGAGTACCCGATGGCCTCGGCCACCTGCCGAAGCGAGAAGCCCTCGAAGCCGTCGCGCTCGAACAGGGCCGTGGCCGCGCCGAGCATCGACTGGCGCAGATCGAGTTTTTTCTGGGCGCGGCGCTCGGCGCTGTTGTGTTGCAGACGCTGCTGCCGGGTGCTGGTGGCCGTGCCTTCGCCGCTCATGCCAGGCAGCTTACTTTACAGCGTTAAGTAAATCAAGTGTGTTCGGCAAATTCAGCCGCTCCGCTTCTGATTGTATGGCCCGGCACCAGGCCGCCGCCCAGAACGACAATTGCGTGTGCGCTGCCGCCCGGTTCTTGCCATACTTGCTCAGCCGACAGGCTTCCCCATTCTGCTGCACCCCGGAGACGCCATGAAACGATACGCAACATACGCGCTGTGCCTGCCCCTGACCGCCGCTCTGCTGGCCGCCTGCGGAGGTGGGGGCGGGAACACCACGACAGGCCCCGCACCCGTACTTCCAGTCGCCGCGCCCATCACCACCGTGAACGGGACGGTGAGTGGCTGGACGGGCGGCGCGTCCACGGTGGAACTGCTGTCCCAGCCCACCGCCAAGTCGGCCACCAACCCAGCCCTGGCCTCGGCCACCCTGAACGCCAACGGTACCTTCGCGCTCACGTTGCCGTCATTGGCGACCATCACGCCGTATTTGTCTACTGCCGCAACTGGCAGTGATAGCACGGTGAGTGGCAGTACCGCTTGTAACGGGACACGAACCAACAGCGATCCAAGCGCCCTGGGGTACTCCTTTGGCAGCCTCAGTGCAGGAAACAATCCGGTAATTAGTGGTACTTCCTCCATCTCAACTTCTGTAGATACAAACACCACCACCGCAACGTTCAACGGAAGGCAATGGGTGTACAGCACCAAACCTACTACCTTTAGCGGGTCAGTGGTCTGTACTGATGCGCCGAGCGGTTTCACTTTTACCACCTCGTACAATGTGGCTCTGACACAAGGTTGGAATGTGCTGGCCGTGGCAGGCACATCGATATTCTCAGCTGATGGCAAATCCACGATCACGACATTCAGCTATGCAGCGACCACGGACGCGCCGAGCACCTGGTATCTGGTTCCAGTCGGCGCGCAGTCGCTCCAGGCGCAGGGTGCAGCGGCCCGTTTCGTCTCGGCCCAGGCCACCTTCGGCAAGCTTCTGGGCGGTCACTTCGGGTTCTGATCCGAGGAATCTGACAAGAGAACGGGCGTGGTATGGCAGTCAACGCTGCCCACCGCGCCCGTTCTCTCTGTCCAGTCTTAGAGCAACGCCTGGACCTGGGCCTCGAAACCTTTTGGGTAGACCGGGAACATCTGCCGTCCCTGGGTGTTCCACATGCCGTCGAAGCTGGCGTAGCTCATGTAGGCCACCGGGCCGATCATGCTGTCGCTGACCCACACCAGCCCGGCAGCGTCGTCGTAGCCGCGCACCACCCGGAAGTGGTCGATGTGGCCGGGGCGGTCATACCACTGCAAGACCAACACTGGAATACCGAGCGCCAGCAGCCGCTTGACCTGATCGAGCCGCCCGTTGCGGATGGTGAGCGTGCGCAGGTCGTACCTGCTCAGTTCGGGCGCGATGGCCGACACCTGCATGTAGCCGCCGCCCGGGCGCGTGGTGCGCCGGATGGCCTCCTGGCTGACCCGCGCCTTGTAAAAGCCCAGCACCGCCGACAGGGCGCTGGGGCCGCAGTTGTTGTAGGTCTGGTGGTCGAAGGCCAGCCCCTGCAAATAGACCCGCACCGGCAGGGCATTGCCAAATGACGCGGTGGTGACGGTGGGCAGCCAGCCGATGAAGCTCGCCACCGTGGGCTGAGGCGTGACGCTCCAGGCCACCGGGCCGCGCACCCCGCCCGCGCTCAGTTTGGGCAGGCCGGGCGGCAACGCAGCCACCGTTCTCGCCACCGCCGCCTTTGCCGCTGGGCTGGGCGGCTGGGTCACCGTGGGTTTCTGAACGCTGGGCTGCTGGATCACCGGCTGGACAGGAGCCGGGGCGCTGGCCGCCTGCACGTCCGGCACCTGAATCACCTGGCCCACGTCGAGGGTCGGGTTGCTCAGGGTGTTCAGTTTCAGCAGTCCCTGGGCGTCGGTGCCGTAGCTTCTGGCGATGCTGAACACGGTGTCGCCGGGCCGGACGGTGTACTGCCCCGCCGAGGCTGGAGCGCCGGACAGGATGGCCGAGGTTAGGAACGCTACAGCCCCGCAGAGGGCCGAACGAAAAGTGAGAGAGGTCACCCCCGTATCATAAGGAAAACTAAGGGTGAAGAGGGTGAGAATTTTCGCGTGCTGGACAATGGGGCAGGAGAGGGGAATTTTGTTGGGCTGGGACGAACTCTGCAACCGCCGCATAGAACGGCAAAAGGCCCCTGAATCAACGCCTGAGCACTGGCAGACCAAAGCCCATGATGGTACAGTTAATGCACAATCGACCCGCTTTCCGAACAGTCACCGTATGGTGTGCGTGCCCCACAAGGGCTAGGGGGCGGGTATTTTTTGTCTGCCTGCATCTCAACGGAACATCCAATCGTCTTCCACCTTGTGCTGGAAGCGGTCATGAAACCTGCTGTCCAGCCGTTCGGGGTCGAAGGCGTAGCGCGTCGCACCGGCCACCATGTCTGCCAGCTGAATCAGTGGCTCGCTGGCAGAATCTCTGAATTTGATATCCGCCAGGATGAAGTCTATCGACTGTCTGAGTTCGCTGATGAATTTGCGTCCAGAAGCACGCCCGCTCGAACCGTCTATCCTGAGCTTTGCATTCTGGAGATGACCTCGGTTGCGTTCCAGCACCTGACGGACGAACGTTCGATAGAACGCCTCCTGATCGTGCCGAAGCGTTTCATTGTTCACCTGCAACTTGTCCACGATCAGAGAACGAACGGTGAACGGCTGGTCGTGCATGGCCTCCAGAAATTGCAACCGCACGTCCTGCCGGGTCTTGCTGAACTTGAACTCGGAGCGGTGCTGCAACTGTTCATGTAGGTCCTTGATCCGTACAGAGACGCGCTCCGCGTCCTCGTTGCGATCAAAAATGACGAGAGAGATGACGAAGAAGCGGGAAGAACCCTGTCCCAGCTTGAAGCCTGCGTCACCACTCTCGTCAAGAAAAACAATCATTGCCGCCTAGCTCACCCGCACTTGCTATACCCGCACGCACGGCACTTCAGGCAGCCTTCCTCCCGAATCACGGCCTGCTCGTCGCAGACGGGGCACTTCTCGCCCGCCATGCCGTCCACACTCACCCCGTGCGCCCCGGCCTCGGCAAACTCTCCGCCCGCCATCACGGGCAGGCTGTTCACCTCAAGGTCGCTGGCAAAGGTCTCCAGGGCCACGGCGATCAGGTCGGCCTTGCTGCCCACCAGCCGCCCGTTGTAACTGCCGTACAGCCCG
>JANXWI010000095.1 GCA_025351205.1 Deinococcus sp. | reverse complement strand
TTCTACAGCCGCGACCCGCACAAGATTGCGGAGGCCCGCCGGGTGTTTCACGTCGGCAACCTGTACGTGAACCGCAAATGCACCGGGGCTATGAGCGGCACGCACGCCTTTGGCGGCTTTGGCATGAGCGGCACCAACGCCAAGGTCGGCGGGCCGGACTACCTGTTCTGGTTCTTGCAGACCAAGACGGTGGCGCAGCGTTACTGAGCAGCGTTACTGAACAAGGCTTTCCAGCCATGAACGCGCCTCGTCTTCGGTATGAACGAAGCGCACACCCCGGTGTCTGGAATGTTCGTAGGCCAGCTCAGCAAACCGTTCCCCGTGGGCCGAAAAGTCTGCGATCACCACGGCGACGGGCAGGCGGAAATTCACGAAGGTCTGAAACAGTTCGCCCGCCACGCCGCTGCTCAACCGGAAAAACTCCGGCCCCAGCTCAGCTTCGTGCAGAATCAGGCCGTCCAGATGGTAGGCCGCACCGAGCAGCCCCTGAATGTCTTCCAGACCGTCGATTTGCAGCCCCAGCGAGGCGGCACTCCTGATGTTCATTTCACCCTCGCGCGCCACAGTTCACCTCCGACACGCATTCTGCGACACTACTCCCATGACCAATCCCAACCTTTCTCAACTCGCCTTTGCCCGCCTGCTGCCGCGCCTGTACCGGGGCGGGCAGGCGTATGTGGGCGTGGAGGCCAGCCTGTCCGACCTGAGCGCCGAGCAGGCCGCGACGCGCCCGGCAGGGCTGCCGCACTCGGTGGCGGGGCTGCTGGCGCACATCAACTGGTGGTTGGCCTGGATGCTGGAGGTGGTGGAAACCGGAGCAGCGGCCCCCTACCCGGCCCACGCTGCCGATACCTGGCCCGCCGCCACTGCCGCCGACTGGGAACGTCTGAAATCCGAGTTCTACCGGCTGCTGGCCCGCGTAGACACCCACACCTCGCGGCCCGACCTGCAAAGCCCGGTCAACCACGACGAGACGCTGGGCGAACTGCTGGCCGACTTCGCGCTGCACACCGCCCACCATTTCGGACAGATCATCACGGTGCGGCAGCTGATCCATGCCTGGCCGCCTGCCAGTGGGGGCGACACATGGTGAACGCCCCCCAGGTAACGACGCTGGACGCGGTGTCTTCGCTGTTTCACGGCGGCAACGCCAACGTCAGCTGGGAACGGGCGCTCGACGGCCTGAGCGCCCAGCAGGCCAGCACGGTTCCGGCGGGCCTGCCGCACAGCGTGTCCGACATCGTGGCGCACGTGCAGTTCTGGCAGCGGTATCTGCTGGGCGTGTTCCGGGGCGAGGACCCGGACTGGGTGGAGAGCGCCGCCGAGAGCTGGCCGGGCGGCCCGATCCACACCTCGGAAGCACAGCAGACACAGGACTGGGAAGCCATGAAACTCAGCCTCCTGCGCGACATGGATTCGCTCGCCGCGTATGCTCAGGACGAGGCGTTCATGCAGCTCCACGACCCCCAGGGACGGTTCCGCATCGTGCCGCTGACCAGCTTCGCCGGGCACGGCCTGTACCATCTGGGCCAGGTGGTGACCGTACGGCAGCTGATCGGAGCGTGGCCGCCGCCGGGGGGCGGAGATACGTGGTGAGCGATCTGAGAATCATTGGCCCAAAGATCGGCGAACGGTTGACCGAGCTGAACGCGGGCAACTCCAGCCGCGCCTCACATGTCTGGCGGGTGGACGGGCCGCAGGGAACGTACATCGCCCGGCGTCCGTGGTGGACCACCCCCGAGGTCAGCCCCTTCATGGCCGGGCTGCGCGGCCTGTTCGGCGTGGACCCGCGCGAGCTGGAGACGGTGGCCGCCGCCTACTTGTTCTGGCGCGGCCTGAACATCTGGAGGGTACCGGAGACGCTGGGCCTGACCCAGGTTCTCGGCGAACCCGCCCTGAAGGTAGAATTCATCGGGGGCGAAGCGGGCCGCGAGTTGGCCGATGCAGACGCCTCCGCACTGGGGCGGCGTGTGGCTGCTGCCCACAGCTTCGCGCTGGATTATTTTGGGCCGCTGACCGACACAGGCACGCGTGGCTGGATCGTGGACGATTTCTATCCTCGCGCGCTGAGCATCCTGGACGACCTGACGGCACGCTTTCCCGTTGAAGGCTGGGACGAATTCAGATCATTGTTTACAGACGCTCCCACGCCCAGGTGGACGGTGCCGATGCTGCTCGACTGGGCGGGCGAACAGTTTATCTGGCGCGGTGGGCAGCCCTACGCGCTGGTGGACGTGGAAGCTTCAGTGTACGCGCCGCCCGAACTCGACCTGTGCCTGTGGGAACTTCTGCTCTCTCCCACTGGGGCCGCCGAATTTCAGACCGGATACTCGGACCTCCTGCCCTTTCCCGACCTGATGGCCCACCGCGCCGCCTGCCGCCTGATCCTGCGGGCGCTGGAGGTCGAAGGGGTGCCGCCTCTGCGCGAATGGCTCGCCCTGCCCGCCCACTTCCTGCCGCCCCGTACGTCCACCCGTTTCCTGCCCTGAGGTTCTTGTCCATGTCGAGCGTCTTCTACCGTTCCGCCCTCCCCTACCCCGTCGCCGTGAAGGCCGCTGGCCCCTACCTCTGGGACTCGGCTGGGAGGCGTTATCTCGACGGCGCTTCCGGGGCGCTGGTCGCCAACATCGGCCAGGGGCGAGGCGAGGTCGCCGAGGCCATGGCGCAGGCCGCCCGCACGCTGGCCTTCGTCCACGGCTCGCAGTTCAGCTCTCCGGCGCTCGAAGAGTATTCGGCCCGCCTGATGGCCTTTCTGGACCTGCCGGGCTACCGCTTCTGGGCGGTGTCGGGCGGCTCGGAGGCCACCGAGAGCGCCATCAAGCTGAGCAGGCAGTATCACGCCGAACGCGGCGAACCGGGCAGATTCCGGATCATCACGCGGCGACCCAGCTACCACGGGGCCAGCCTGGGCAGCCTGGCGGCCTCGGGCATGGGGGCGCGGCGTGAGCTGTATGCGCCGCTGATGAACGAGGACGCCTGGCCCAAGCTGGCCGCTCCTAACCCGCACGCAGACGGGGCACAGGACGCCGAAGCGCTGCGGACGCTGATCGGGCAGCTCGGCCCGGATACGGTGGCCGCCTTCATGGCCGAGCCGGTGGTGGGAGCCTCCGACGCCGCGCTGGCCCCGGCGGCGGGCTACTACGAACGCATAGCCGACATCTGCCGCGAGTCCGGCGTGCTGTTCATTGCCGACGAGGTGATGAGCGGCATGGGACGCTGCGGCACGCCGCTGGCCGTGCGGCAGTGGGGCGGCCCTGGGACCGACATGCTGACCCCCGACATCGTGGTGCTGGGCAAGGGGCTGGCCGCCGGGTACGCGCCGCTGGCCGGAATCGCCGCCTCGCCGGGGGTATACGCAGCAGTCATGGGCGGCAGCGGGGCCTTCAAGCATGGCTTCACCTACGCGGGCCATCCGGTCAGCGTGGCAGCGGGCGCGGCAGTGCTGGGCGTGCTGGAACAGGAAGACCTGCTGCGCCGCAGCCGGGAGCTGGGAACACGGCTGCTCGGTGGCCTGCGGGAGTTGCAGACCCGCCATCCCGTGATGCTGGAGGTGCGCGGGCGTGGCCTGATGCTGGGCGTGGTGCTGGGCGACCCCCAGACGGGCCAGAGCTTCCAGACGCCTGGAACAGCGGCCCGCGTCGGCAGGGCGGCGTTCGGCCTGGGCCTGATCACCTATCCCGGCTCGGGAGCGGTAGACGGCGTGCGCGGCGACCACCTGCTGCTGGGGCCACCGCTGAGCCTGACAGATGAACAGGCCGACGAACTGCTGGAAAAGCTGGACGCAGCGTTTATGGGTATAGAATGAATACATCCTTGGTACGCCCAGAACTACAGGAACTGGTCGCGCTCGGTCAGCTTCCGGCCTCGAACGCCGATGACGCCGTATGGAGTCCCTGGTGGCCCGCGCTGGAGGCTGCCACCGAACTGGAGTGGAACGCTGCCGAAGAGGTCGAGATTCTGCGGATCATTCCAGAACGTCCCGGCGACGATTACAATGCCTGGATTTTTAAGATCATTGAAAAACTCAAGGCATCGGAAAGGTGGCCTGAAAACATGCTCCAGGCCATCCCAGAAGACACGGATATAGATTGGCTGGGCACTGTCCGGTGGTTGTTACTGGGAGTTGGAAACGTCTAGATCCTGACTCCTACGCCCCCACCGTCTTCAGCGGCAGCGTCAGGATGTCGTAGCCGCTGGGCGTCACCACCAGCGTGTGCTCGAACTGGGCACTGGGTTTGCCGTCGGCGGTCACCACCGTCCAGCCGTCGGGCAGCAGTTTGGTTTCGCGCCTGCCCAGGTTGATCATCGGCTCGATGGTGAACACCATGCCCGCTTGCAGCGGCAGCCCCGTCCCGGCCTTGCCGTGGTGGTAGACGGTGGGTTCCTCGTGCAGATTCCTGCCGATGCCGTGCCCGGTGTACTCGCGCACCACCCCGAAGCCGCGCCCCTCCGCCAGCTTCTGGATGGCCTCGCCGATGTCGCCCATGCGTGCTCCCGGTTTAACGGCAGCCAGCCCGGCGTCCAGGCAGTCACGGGCCGTCTCGACCAGTTTGCGGACGCCCGGGGCCACGTTGCCCACCGTGTAGGTGTAGCAGGCGTCACCGTACACGCCGTTCAGCTTGACGCCGATATCCACGCCGATGATGTCGCCCTCGCGCAGCCTGCGCGGGCCGGGAATGCCGTGGCAGATAACCTCGTTGACACTGGCGCAGATGGTGGCCGGAAACGGGTTGTTGCGCGGACCGTAGCCGATGTATGCGGGAGTGGCCCCGCGTGAACGGATAAACGTCTCGGCAATGTGATCGAGTTCCTGCACGCTCACGCCGGGCACCACATAGGGTTCGAGCATCTGAAAGGTCTCGGCGACGAGCGACCCGGCCCGGCGCATAGCCTCTATTTCGCGGGGGGTTTTGAGAGAAGACTTCGCCATGATGTTGCCACGCTAGCACGCCTGCCAACCGGGGCAGAAGGTCGCCGGGCACGGTTGCGAGGTCCGGTTGTCAGAGCGCTCCAGTACCGGGCACCAGTTCCGGGCAGGCCGCTAGACTGAATCCATGTTGCGCCCCCTGCTGACTGTCTTCCTTCTCGCTTGGGGCACTGCTCAATCGCTGGCCGTTCCGCAGACGCCGCCCGCGCCGCAAGGTGCTGTGCCGTCATTGACGGTTCCCGCCGCCCTGGCCGCCGTTCCCATCTTTGTGGCCTACCCGAAAGACGGCTACAGGGTGGCCGCCGATCATGTCATCTTCGAGGGAAGCGTGCTGCCGGGAGCCAGCCTGAGCGTCAACGGGCGGGCGCTGAATGTCGGCCCGGACGGGCTGTTCAGCGAGTGGCTGCCGCTGAGTCCGGGCGTCAATACCCTGACCCTGGCAAGCGTGCTGGGCGGCAAAACCAGCACCCTGACCTACAGCGTCACGTCGAACGTGGCCGCGCGGCTGCCCGTGGCTCCGGCCACCATCGTGCCGGGCAGCCTGATGCCGGACGGCCCCTGGGTTCGCTACGGCGCGGACACCCTGGGCATTCAGGACCGCCGCCTGGAGGTCTCGTTCCGGGGCAGCCCCGGAGGGCGGGCGATGTTCTGGGCCGGGGAGCGTGGGCCGTTTGCCATGACCGAGACGGCTGCTGGACGCTACGGCGGCGGCTTCACGCTGGGGGCGGGCGAGACGTTCAGCGCGGCAAAGGTCAGGTTTCTGCTGGTTGCACCCGGCGGCAGCCGCGCCCAGGCCACCGCGCCGGGCAGCGTCAGCTCGTTGCCGGGGCCACGCTTTATCGAGGTCACGGCCCCCGATACCGGGCGGGGGGTCAATGCTTTCCTGGCGGGCTGGGCCACGGCGGGCGGCCCGAACCTGCTGTATCCCCGGCAGGGCACGCGCGTTCAGGTGCTGGGCGAGACCACGGGCGCCTTCCTGACCCGCCTGCCCGGCCTGCCGCTGCTGGAAATCACGCGTTCCACCGCGCAGCTCCTGCCCGCCGCAACGGTTCCCGTGTCCGCCTTCCTGGCCGCGCCGCAGCTTCAGGACGCGGGCAACCACCTGGCGCTGCGGTTGCCTCTGGGCGCGAGGGTTCCGGTGCAGGTCACGCAGACGGCGGGCGGGCTGACCCTGGCGCTGTACGACACCCAGGGAGACCCGGCCAGCCTGAACGCCCAGCTCTTTTCAGATCCGCTTCTGAGCAGTCTGACCTGGAGCAGGGCAGGAACCGGCCCGCTGGTGGCCGACATCCGCTTGAACACCCGCCAGCAGTGGGGCTACGATCTGGCGTTCGACGGCACGACCCTGCTGCTCAACATGCGCCGCCCGCCACCCACGCCCACCGACCCCGCGCAGCCGCTGGCGGGACGCACCATCGTGATCGACCCCGGCCACGGCGGCAGCGAGTTGGGCGGGGCCGGATCGTTGCGGGTGCAGGAAAAGGACATCGTGCTGAACATCGGCCTCCAGGCAGCAGAGCTGCTGCGGGCGCAGGGCGCGAACGTGGTCCTGACCCGCAACCTGGACGTGCAGGTGCCGCTGTACAGCCGCCCGCTGCTGGCCGAGGCGGCGGACGCCGACCTGCTGATCAGCATTCACGCCAACGCCCTGCCCGACGGCACCGACCCGCGTGGCAAGCGCGGCGCGGGGGTGTATTTCACCAATCCGCAGGCACAGCCGCTGGCCGCGAGCATCCTGAAAGCCATCGTCGGCAGCCCCGCCCTGGCCGCCCAGGGACAGCCCGGCCCCGGTCAGCCCGGCCCGATTCAGCCCGGCAATGATGGCCTGCACCCCGACGCCGACCTGGCCCTGACGCGGCCCAGCACCCAGATTTCGCTGCTGGTCGAGACGGCCTACCTGACCGACCCCGGCAACCTGAGAAGCCTGATGAGCGACACCGGGCGGGCCACCTACGCGCAGGCCATCGCCCAGGGAGTACTGGACTTCTACGTGGCTGCGGCCCGGCCTTGACAGCAGACGAGCGCCGGGCCACCCGTATCCCGGCCTTCAACCTGCTGTGGGGCGCGGAGACGCTGGCCGTGACGGGGCAGCAGTTCAGCGTGCTGGCGCTGCCGCTGCTGGCCGCCGTGAGCCTCAAGGCCAGCCCGGTGCAGATGGGGATTCTCATGGCCTGCGAGACCGCGCCGTTTCTGCTGTTCAGCCTGCCTGCGGGCGTGCTGGTGGACGGCTCTCCCCGCCGCCCGCTGATGGTGGGCATGAACCTGCTGCGGGCGCTGGCGCTGATGCTCGTGCCCGTCTCAGCGCTGCTCGGCGGCCTGCGGCTGGAGCTGCTGTACGCAGTGGCGTTTCTGGTCGGCAGCTTCAGCGCTTTCTTCAACGTCGCCTACCAGTCGGTGCTGCCTGACATCGTGTCAGCGGCAGCCCTGAACGATGCCAACAGCAGACTCGAAACCTCGCGGGCCGGGGCCGAGGTGCTGGGGCCGGGGCTGGCCGGAAGCGTCATCGGGCTGGTCGGAGGCGCGGCGGCCCTGTGGATCAACGCGGGCACGTTTCTGGTGTCGGCGCTGCTGATCGGCAGGCTGCCCCTGAGCGAACGCCCCACTCCGGTGGGCAGACCGCCGCCCATGCTGGGACAAATGCGCGAAGGGCTGGCCTTTGTCTGGTCACACCCGGTGATTCGTCCGCTGCTGCTCTGCGCGGCCACCCTCAACGCCGCGCAGGGGCTGCTGGACGCGGTGCTGGTGCTGTACCTCAGCCGCAGCCTGAACCTGACGCCCGCGTTGATCGGTCTGGTGTTCGTGGGCAGCAACGTGGGATCGGTGCTGGGGGCGCTGCTGTCTGGCCGGGTGGCAACGCACATGGGCACGGCCCGCGCCGCCGTGCTGGCCGCACTTCTGGCCGGAGCAGGCATGCTGATCGTTCCGCTGGCAGGCGTGGCTGGCGCAGCAGCCGTTCCGCTGCTCATCCTGGCCCGTTTCCTGTACGGCTTCGGCAACCTGATGTTTTTCGTGCAGCACATCACCCTGCGCCAGTCGCAGACCCCGCCCGCGTTGCAGGGCCGGATGCACGCCAGCGTGCGCTTTCTGGCCGGGGGCGTGTTCCCGCTCAGCGCCCTGCTCGGCGGCGCACTGGCGCAGCGCTTGGGCATTCAGGCCGTGCTGCTGCTGGCCGGAGTGACCGGAATCATGGCGTGGCTGTGGGTCCGGCGCAACGGATTACGGCGACTGGACGCAGTGGCCTAACCTCCCTTCACGCACCCGCCCTTGATGTCGTCGGCCAGCGCCCCCAGGTCCTGCCCCGCCTTCACCGCCGCGATAAAGGCGCTTCCCACCACCACGCCGTCGGCGTCGGCGTCCACGGCCACCTTACGGGCGGTCAGGGCGTCCTTGACACCGAAGCCCACCGCCACCGGCAGCGTCGTGTGCTGCCGCGCCAGCGCCACCAGGGCCGGAACCTCGTTCAGTGCGCCGCCTTCCCGCGCCCCGGTCACGCCGGTCACGCTCACGGCGTACACGAAGGCGGTGCAGGCTTCGGTCACGATCTGCACGCGGGCGGGCGTGCTGGTCGGCGCGATCAGGAAGGTCAGGCCCAGGCCGTAGCGGGTGGCCAGATCACGAATCTCGTCGTCCTGGTCGGGCGGCAAGTCCGGCAGAATCAGGCCGTCCACGCCCGCGTCGGCAGCGAGGCGCATGAACTCTTCCGGCCCCACGGCGTACACCGGATTGATGTACGTCATGATCAGCAGCGGCACGTCGGTGGTCGGGCGCAGCTCCTTGACGAATTGCAGGGTGCGGCGCGTGCTGGTGCCCTGAAGGATGGCTTGCTCGCCCGCCTTCTGGATCACCGGGCCGTCGCCCAGCGGGTCGGAGTAAGGCAGCCCGATCTCCATCAGGTCGGCGCGCTTCAGCAGCTCCTGGGCCACTGCCGGAAAGCCTTCCTGGTCGGGGTAGCCAGCGGTCATGTACGGAATCAGGGCGGCGCGGCCCTCGCTGGCAGCCCGCTCGAAGGCGGCGTGGATGCGCCCCACCCGGCTGGGCTTGTCAACAACAGTCACGCCTGCACCCCTTGCAGCGCTCCCTTCTCTGGATTCGTCTGCATGTCCCCGGTCAACCTGTTTCCGGTCAACTTGTTTCCGGTCAACTTGTTTCCGGTCAGATTGGTCATGCTTCGACACCCCCGAGACTTTCGATGCCCTTCAGCAGCCTCGCCACCTCGGCCACGTCCTTGTCGCCGCGCCCGGACAGGTTCACCACCACTGTTTTGCCAGTCCCCAGCTCGGCGGCCAGGATCATGGCGTAGTGGATGGCGTGCGCGGTTTCCAGTGCCGGAATGATGCCCTCCTCGCGGGCCAGCAGTTGCAGGGCGTCCAGCGCCTCCGCGTCGGTCACGGGCACGTATTCGGCCATTCCTTCGGTGCTGTAGTAGCAGTGCTCCGGCCCGATGCCGGGGTAATCCAGGCCCGCGCTGATGCTGTGCGCCGGGATGATCTGGCCTTCCGGGTCGCTCATCAGGTACATCATGCTGCCGTGCAGCACCCCGACCTTGCCGCCTGCCACACTGGCGGCGTGCCTGCCGGTATGCACGCCCTCTCCGGCGGCCTCGGTGCCGATCAATCGCGGACGCTGCTCGGGGGGCAAGTAGGCGAAAGGCGCGAAGATGCCGATGGCATTGCTGCCGCCGCCCACGCAGGCCACGATGGCGTCGGGGGCGCTGCGACCTTCGAGCGCCTGCATCTGCACCTTCACTTCTTCGCCGATCACGCTCTGGAAGTCGCGCACCATCGCCGGGTAAGGGTGCGGCCCGACCACGCTGCCCAGGATGTAGAAGGTACTGCGCACGTTGGTCACCCAGTCGCGGATGGCCTCGTTGGTGGCGTCTTTCAGGGTGCTGGTGCCGCTGGTGACCTCGCAGATCTCCGCGCCCAGCAGCCGCATCCGGAACACGTTCAGGCTCTGGCGGCGGATGTCTTCCGCGCCCATGTACACCACGCAGTCCAGGCCCAGCAGGGCGCAGGCGGTGGCCGTCGCGACGCCGTGCTGCCCGGCCCCAGTCTCGGCGATGATGCGCTTTTTGCCCATGCGTTTTGCCAGCAGTGCCTGCCCCAGACAGTTGTTGATCTTGTGCGCCCCGGTGTGGTTCAGGTCCTCGCGCTTGAGGTAGATCTTCGCGCCGCCCGCCCGCCGGGTCAGGTTCTCGGCCAGATACAGCCCGCTGGGTCGGCCCACGAATTCGCGCAGCAGGGTGTCCAGCTCTGCCAGAAACTCCGGGTCGTTGCGGGCAGCAGTATAGGCGGCCTGCAATTCGTCGAGCGCCGGAATCAGGGTCTCGGGGACGTAGCGCCCACCAAAGCGCCCGAAGCGCCCACGCGCGTCTGGCAGCGGGAATTCAGAGATAAAGTGAGCTGCGTTGGTCATAGACAGAGCCTAATCCCGACGCCCGCCCGGCGTGAGGGGCAAACTTAGACAACTGGTATAGATCCGGTGACTTGGCTTACATATTTAAACATGGGGGGCACATTGTGACGAGGAGGCCGGATACACCCTCCACAGAGTGTATCCGGCTTCCTCCAGGACCATTCAGAGCATTTGTCATCATTCCACTGCCAAAACAACTGCCTTTTGTCAGCTCCATCTTCTTGGTCAGAGCAGCGCGGTTGACCACGCTTGACCGCATGCCCAACGCTCCACTAAATTCACTCCTGTCTTGGGCAGAACAGCGCGCTTGAGCACGCTTGCCCGCTTCTTGGGCAGAACGGACGCGCCTGGGCACGCCTGCCCGCTCCAGTCGGTCAAAAAGAGAAAGCCTTTTTGACAAATGCTCTAGGACGAGCGCAACGACGACACCGAATCGTTTGGAATGCCGTGGTCCTCGACCCAGCGGTAGATGCCCGGTCCCAGAATCTGGCTGGCCGGACTACCGTAGTTGGAGTCTCGGAAGAACTGCCACCTGCCGTCGAGGATCACGAACGACGACAGCCGGTCGTTGAAGAAGTTGTCGTCTCCTGCATTCAGATTGGCTTCCGAGTCGAAGACGTGTTTGTGTCCACCGTGCAGATTTCGGTGCTCGAAGATGATGATATGCGACATGTCATGACTCCTTTCCTCTCAGACGAAGGGATTGTCCAATCCAGCGAGACCGACGAACGACAACTGCCCGGATGTACCGCTTCTGAAGGGCCTGATCCTTATCCCCAGCCTCAGTATATGAAAGCGCCGTTAAGTCTCTGTTAATCAGTTGAATCTACGCAACCCTGCCAGCCTGATTCAAGTTGTGATCCGGCGTTTCGTGGGGCGCGCCATTAGAGCATTTGTCCGAACTCCGCTGCCGAAATAACAGCCTTTCGTCAGCTCCATTGTCTTCTTGGCGTGAACACCGCCGCTTCTTGCCCAGAACGCGCACCCGTATGGGGGCTGGGCGCTGGCGACGCTACGCCGCTTGGGCAGAACGGGAGGAGTGGCGTCCTCATGGGCGTCCGTTCACGACAATACGCGCTTGAGCACGCCTGCCCTCCTCCCAAATCCTCGACTAAATTCACTCCTTCCAGTTCTTGAGCAGAACGGACACCGTACACGACGCCTGCCCGCTCGGTCAAAATGAAACTGCCATTTTGACAGATGCTTTAAGGCCAGCAAAAGGGACAAGCGCCCGTGCCGTGGAGCAGCCAAGGAGCGGGCAGCGTCGCGCAACGTTAACGGTTCGGATTTACGAGTTCTGGCTGAAGTGTTCCAGCAGCTCATCCAGACTCGTTCGCTCACCTGTTTTCCCGTACAGTGACCCAGCAAGTTCGGCCCGCAGCACCGCCGGGTCGGCTCCGCCCTCCCGCAGCGCCCGCACGCTGGGAGCGCCGCCCCGTTTCGCCAGCCGCTCACCCCGAAAGTCCTGCATCAGCGGCACGTGCCAGTAGGCAGGCGTCGGATAGCCCAACGCCTGTTGCAGAGCGGCCTGACGCGGCGCGGCGGTCCACAGGTCTGCGCCGCGCAGCACGTCCGTGATGCCCATCTCGAAATCGTCCACCACCACGGCCAGATGATAGGCATACACGCCGTCGCCGCGCCGCAGCACGAAGTCGCCCACCTCCGACTTCAGGTTCTGGCAGAGCGTTTCGCCCGTCCAGTGATCGGAAACACAGATGCGTTCGTCCGGCACGTGCCAGCGCAACGCGGCGAGGCGGTCTGGATTCCGGTTCTTCAAATCTGAACAGGTGCCTGGATAGACCGCTTCGGGACCGTGCGGCGCGCCCACCGACGCCTGGATGCTGGCCTGGATTTCGCTGCGGGTGCAGGCGCAGGGGTAGGTGTCCAGCTTCTCAAGCGCGGCAGCATACAGGTCCAGCCGCTCGGACTGCCGGTATTCGGCGTCCCAGTCCAGGCCCAGCCAGTGCAGGTCGTCACGGGTACTCTGATAGGCAGGCTGGCGCACCCGCCCGGTGTCGAGGTCCTCGAAGCGCAGGATGACACGCCCGCCCACGGAGCGCGCCTGGAGCCAGGCCAGCAGCGCGGTCCGCAGGTTGCCCAGGTGCATCTCGCCGGTGGGGCTGGGAGCGAAACGGCCTGTGGGCATATGGAAAGGATAGTGCTGCACGGTGGTCTGTCATCGGTTCGGCGTCCCGATTGAATAGTGACGATTCATGTCAGGCTTTCCACCACTCAGGGAAAGAGGCAACGGGTTCTGAAAGGTATTTGGCACATGGTGGAGGGCAACTTGAAAGTGTCGTCTGGGATGCCTGGCCTGTTCACCCCCTCGCTTCGCGCTGTGCCAGTCCCAGCCTCCCTTCTCAAGGGTGAGGGGCAAAAGGCGTTGTGTTTATCGGCATTGAATTTCTCGTTTCAAAGACTGTCCGAACCATCGACGCGCCCGCTTTGCATCTCTGCTCTGAATCCTGCACCTCTGAGCGCTCTAGATTGCGGTCATGATTGACGCCGTGATCGGAAAGACGCCACTGGTGCAGCTCAGGCGGATTATTGAGCCGGGCAGCGCCGACGTGTTCGTGAAGCTGGAGGGCCAGAACCCGGGCGGCAGCATCAAGGACCGCACCGCGCTGGGCATGATCAACGACGCCGAGGCCAGGGGCCTGCTGAAACCGGGCGGGCTGATCGTGGAGCCGACCAGCGGCAACACCGGCATCGGGCTGGCGCAGGTGGCGGCCTCGCGCGGCTACCGGCTGATATTGACGATGCCCGCCCAGATGAGCGAGGAACGCAAGCGCACCCTGCTGGCCTACGGGGCGCAGCTGGTGCTCACCGACCCGCAGCGCCGGATGCTGGCGGCCATCGAGGAGGCCGAAAGAATCGCGCTCGAACAGGGCGGCTGGATGCCCAACCAGTTCGCCAACCCCGCCAACCCGGCCTCGCACGAGCGCAGCACCGGACCCGAGCTGTGGGAGCAGATGGGGGGCCGCATCGACGCCTTCGTGTTCGGCAGCGGCACCGGCGGCACCATTACCGGGGTGGGCCGCTTCCTGAAACGCCAGGACGCAGGGGTGAAAGTGGTGGTGGTGGAACCGGCCCGCAGCAACGTGCTCTCGGGCGGCGAACGCGGCGAGCACGGCTTTCAGGGCATGGGGCCGGGGTTCATTCCAGACAATCTGGACCGGACCGTGTACGACGAGGTGGTGCAGGTCTGGGAGGAGGACGCCTTTCCGCTGGCACGCCGCGCCGCTCAGGAGGAAGGCCTGTTCATGGGCATGTCGTCGGGCGGCATCCTGTGGGCCGCGCTGGAGGTGGCCAGAAGGCTGGGGCCGGGCAAACGGGTGGCGACCATCGCCTGCGACAGCGGCTCGCGCTACCTGACCACAGCACTCTTCAACGGCGCGGGCGACACGCCGGGCGGATATAAGCCCTACTCGCGCGAGAAGCTGGAGAGCGTGCCGCAGTAGGAAGGGTTCCGATCAGTGGTTTGGACCGTTCCCCGTTGCAAGCTCAGAGATGTTGCAAGCTCAGGGATCAGGAAAATGCTTTCAAGAACGCTCCGCGTCCCCTCCACCAAACGCCAGAACTGTCGGCGTTGAAAGTTCCACTTCAGAGACTCCTCGACCTGCCGGTTACACCCGCACCAGAAACGCCGATTCGATCACGTCCAGGTCGCGCACCGCCTGAAGCTGCTCGCCCGTCAGCCCCTCGTCGAGCGACAGGGTGAACAGCGCCTGCCCGCCGCGCTCCGCCCGCCCCAGCGCCATTCCGGCGATGTTGATGCCCCAGGTGCCCAGCAGGTTGCTCAGCTTGGCGACGGCTCCGGGCTTGTCCTGGTTCGACGCGATCAGGATGTAGCCCTCCGGCTGCAACTCCACCCGGAAGTCGCGCAGGCGGGTCAGGCGGGGGCTGCGTCCGAAGACCGTGCCGCCCACCGTGCGGGTGCGGTCACGCTGCTCACCGCCCACACTTTCACCGTGCAGCGTGGCGGTCACGATCACCTCGGTCTGGTAGTCGGGGCTTTCCAGCTCCTCGCGCACGGCCACGTTCAGCCCGCGCTCACGGGCCAGAGCGCGGGCGTTGATGCGGTTGGGTACCTCGTCGGTGCTGCCCGACAGGTAGCCCACCAGCAGGCTGGTCAGCACCGGGGCGGGGTCGGCGGGAAACTCGCCCCGGAAGGTCACCTCCAGCTCTCCGGCCCCGGGAATCAGCTGCGCGAGCATCCGGCCCAGCTTGCCGCCCAGTTCCAGGTAGCCGCCCAGCGCCTCCAGAGTTTTGGCGTCGAGGGCCGGGGCGTTGACCGCGCCCTTGCTCACGTCGCCCTTCAGGGCGGCCAGCACGCGCTCAACGATCTCCGCGCCCACCGCCTCCTGCGCCTCGACGGTGTTGGCCCCCAAATGGGCGGTGATGCTCAGGTTGGGGGCATCCAGGAAGATGTGCCCCGCGCTGGGCGGCTCGTCCACGAACACGTCCACGCCCGCTGCGAACAGGTGCCCGCTGTGCAGGGCGTCCACCAGTGCCTGCTCCTCGATGATGCCGCCACGCGCCGCGTTCACGGCAATCGCGCCGGGTTTCAGCCGCGCCAGCTCGGTAGCCCCGATCATGCCGCGCGTCTCGTCGGTCAGGGGCGTGTGCACGGTGATGGCGTCGGCGAGGTCCAGCAGTTCATTCAGCGTGGCGGCCCGTTTCACGTCCAGGCGCTCGAATTTGCTGTCGGGCACGTGCGGGTCGTAGGCCACCACGTTCATCCGCAGGCCCTGGGCGCGGCTGGCCACGATGCTGCCGATGCGGCCCAGCCCGACGATGCCCAGCGTGCGGTCCTTGAGTTCCAGGCCCAGGTACTTGCGGTCCCAGACGCCCGCGCGGGTCTTGCTGTCGCTCCTGACCAGCCCGCGCGCGGCGGCCATCAGGTGCATGATCGCCAGTTCCGCCGCCGAGACGTTGTTGCTCTCGGGCGCGTTCAGGATCAGCAGGCCCTTCAATGAGGCGTAGTCGAGGTCGATGTTGTCCACGCCCACGCCGCCGCGCCCGACCACCTTCAGCCGTTCGCCCGCCGCGTCGATCAGCTCACGGTCCACCTTGGTGCGGCTGCGCGTGATCAGCGCGTCGAACTCCGGCAGTCGCCGCAGGATGTCGGCGCGCGGCATGTTCGCCACGTACTCGATGTCGAACCCGGCGTGCTCGATGTTGCCGGGGTTCATCTCGTCGCAGATCAGTACCCGGAAGGGTTGGGCCGGGGCGCTGCCGATAAGAGTCGGGGCGGGGTTGGTCATGCGTTCAAGCGTAGCGCGTGGGCCGGGGCGAGGCAGGGATTTGTCTGGGCGGACGAGTGGAGAATCTCCCGGGTCATCATGCTGACGGTTCAGACGCCTGGCGCTGGATGAACCCGTCCAAGCGTCTCAAAGGTCCAGATCGGCAGACCACAGCCCCAGAACGCAGCTTTGTCAGACGTCCAGATTCCGCAGCCCAGTGCAAGGGCAAGCGCCGCCGTGGGACGGTCATCCGGGTCAATCAGCACATGCTGTGCCGCCAGCGTCAGCATATCGGCGTACACGCCGTCTGGTACGAGTACAAAGCCGCTGAGAGCGATGTCGATGTTGCCCAGAAACACGCTCACCATCGAAGGGTCGATGACGCCCCGTTCCTGAGCAACCAGAAGCCGTTTTAAAACCTCGTGTTCCGCTTCCGAGCGTTGCCGTTGCGTCAGAAAATAAGTAACATGGCCCGCTGCGATGTATTCCAGAACAGGGCGTTTGGTCAGTTCACCTACGACCACGTTCGCATCGACCACGACGCGCCCTGGTCTCAGAACCACCTGAGTATCTCCTTGTAAAGCTTTAGCTTTACCGAGTGGAATGAGAGAGGACAGAGGTACGTCCTGGCGAGAGTGTAGGGGTGGAGCGCTCTTCGCGGAAACCCGAAACGGCAGCAAGGATGTACTTAATCCACCTTACCGCTGACCAGGGCCGCCAGTTCGTCTTCAGTGAGCCTGAGTGTCACCCGCACCCGCGCAAACGCGTCAGAAGCGGCCCGAAGGAGGGCCTGCCGTTCCGCCAGAGTGTGAGCCTGATGTACAGGAACAACCACAGCCACAGGTTTGCCGTGCCTCTGAACTTCAATAGTGCGAGTTCCAGTTACATATTCAGGCAACCTGGAACGGAATTCCCGGATGCCCACCACGTCTGGTGACGCTTGGACCGAGGTTGAGGATTTGGTCGAACGTGGTGACATAAGTCATCCTCCTTTGTGTACACAATTTTACCACAATGGGTGCATGGTAGAACGTCCAGAGTCACTCCAGCAGGCTCACCTCCATCTTCTGTGCCTCCTTCAGCAGCCTCCGGTAAGCCGCACCACCCACCTCGTAGGTGCCGAAGCGCTCCAGGTGCGGGTTCTGAATCTGAGCGTCGAGCAGCACGAAGCCCTGGGCGCTCAGATGGCGCGACAGCTGCACCAGCGCCACTTTAGAGGCGTGCGTGACACTGTGAAACATGCTCTCGCCGATGAAGGCCCCGCCCAGCACCAGCCCCAGGACGCCGCCCGCCAGCTGCAAGGTGCCCTCGTCATCGGCCAGATGCGTCTCGAAGCTGTGGACCAGCCCGGTTCTGTGCAGGTGCAGGTAGATCTCGGCCAGCTCGTCACTGATCCAGGTCTCGCCCTGCGGGCGGTCCCGGCACCCGGCCAGCACGCCTTCAAAATTAAGGTCAATGGCGACCTGAAAGCGCCCGATCTGCCTGTTCAGGCTGCGCGGCACATGCAGGCCACTTCCCAGCGGAACGAGCGCCCGCGTGTTCACTGTGTACCACTGGAGGCCCTGGCCGTTGTCCATCAGAAACGAGCCGCCCGCGTAGCCGCGCGCCACCTCACGGGTCAGCGGGTCGGGGTGGTTCAGAAAGGTGTCGGCCCCCACAGGTTCTCAGGCCCCGCGCGGGTACAGCACGGCCTGGGTGCAGCGGAACAGCGCCAGCAGTTTGCCCTGGGCGTTCTTCACCTCGGCGTCCCACAGCTGGGTGGTGCGCCCGGCATGTACGGCCCGCGCCTCGCAGAAAATGGTGCCCTCTCTGGCGGTGCCCAGAAAGTTTGATTTGAGTTCGATGGTGGTAAACCCGTTTGCGCCCTCCGGCAGCAGCAGGCGGCAGCCGTAGCCGCAGGCGGTGTCCGCGAGCGCGATCACGCTGGCCGCGTGCAGAAAGCCGTTGGGGGCCAATAGAACGGGGCGCACCGTCAGCTCGGCCCGCACCGTCTGCGGGGTCAGTTCGGTAAAAATCACGCCAATCAGCCCGGGCAGGTGGCCCACACTGCGCTCGTTGACCAGATTCAGAAGTTCGGAGGGGGGAAGGTCACGTTCGTTCACGGGAGAAGTGTAGAGCCTGTGGCGCGTGGCATGGGGCGTGTGGGAACGGCCAGACCGACTGAACCGACTCCCGGATTCCTGGTTCTCCCCACGGGCAACAGGCCACGCACCACACGCCCCTTACGGCCACAGCCGGTTGAAGTATTCCGTGGGCAGCGTCGCCTCGCCGCGCACCCGCATCTCCAGGTGCAGGTGCGGCCCGGCGCTAAGGCCGGTGGTGCCGACCCGCCCCACCACGTCGCCGCGCTTCACCGTCTGCCCGACCTTGACCAGCACGCTGCTCTGATGAAAATACAGGCTCAGCAGCCCCGCGCCGTGGTCGATGGCGACCAGCCCGCCGCGCACCGGATAGGTACCCGCGATCACCACGCGCCCGTCGTTGACCGCCCGCACCGCCGTGCCCACCGGGGCCGGAAAATCCATGCCGTAGTGGTACGCCACCGGGCCACCGGCCAGATAGGTGCGCGGCTGCCCGAAGGAACTCGACACGGCGGTGCTGCTCAGCGGCGCGGCAAACGGGCGCACCCAGGCCTGCGGGGTCCGCAGCGCGTAGCCGGCCTCCACGACCTTCTCCTCTGCCGGGCGGTTGGGCGCGGTCAGTCTGTCGGTCAGCGATTTGGCAAGCGTCAGGTGCTGAATGGGCTGGTCCAGGCCGGTAACCGGAATGCTACCCCTGAACACGTCCTGGCCCACCGTCACGCTGTAACGCAGCGGCGTGGTCTTGCCCAGCACCACGCGGCCCAGCACCACGTATTCGCCCGCTGCCCCGGTGGGCGTCAGGGCCTCGGCGGGTTTGCGAACGTCCTCACCGACCTCGCTCGGAAAGCTGACAGTCGCCGTGCCCGCCTTCTCGCCCGACAGCCGCAGCACGAAGGCGTCGCCCATTTTCAGGCGGGAAGGCGCGCGCACCGTCACGCCCGCGATGACGTTCGGTGCCGCTTTCGGTGTCACGGGGGCTGGATTGACCGAGACCACGGGCAACGGTGGCCGGGGCGGCTGAACATCGGCTGGGGAAGGTTTGACGGGTTGAACAGGGGCGACTGTTTGAACAGGGGCGACTGGTTGAACAGGGGCGACTGGTTGAACAAGCCTGACTGGCTGTGCAGGCTGAACTGGGGCAGCTGGCTGAGCAGTTATGGCTTTCGGGGCGGGCGTTCCGGACGGAATCTTGAGCGTCTGACCCACGCTCAACGTGGGCGAGGCCAGGCCATTCAGGCGCAGCAGGTCCTCAGGTTTCAGGCCGCGTTCGGTGGCGATGCGGTACAGCGTGTCGCCCGCCCTGACGGTGTACACGAGAGTGGCCGCCATTCCAGCTTGCGCCATTCCAGCTGGCACCGTTCCGGCAGAAACACCCAGCAGCAGGGCGAAGGTCACAGACTTGAACAGGCAGGGCAGGCGCGTCATGCAGCCACGATAGCGGCTTCAGATGAAAGCGGCTCCAGATGAACACGTGGACGCAGCGGAAACCAGAGTCCTCCGGCGAGCGCCGTGGCCCGCCGTGTTCATGGCCTGGGACTGCGGCCTGACGGAATGGCGGCCCATGTTAATCTGCCTGCCATGTCAACAGAACAGACCGCTCCGGCGCGGGACACCAGACAGGCAACACTCTGGGCCGCCATGCAGCGCTCCGGCATCGACGCGCTGTGGGTCAGCCGCCCGGAAAACATTCGCTACCTGTCGGGCTTTGCCAGCGGCGAGGACGCCAAACTGCTGGCGCTCCCGGACGCGGCGACGCTCTACACCGACGCCCGCTATACCGTGCAGGCTGGAGAGCAGAGCCGTTTCCCGGCCCACATCGCAAGGCCCCCGGCCACGCTGGAACACGCGGCCAGCACGGTGGCGGGCCTGCGGGTGGGCTTCGAGGCCGACCACCTGACCGTCAGCGAGCTGGAAAATCTGCGCCAGCACTGGCAGACAGGCGAGCGGCCCGCCACGCTGGTCAGCACCCAGGGCCTGGTGGAAGGGCTGCGGCTCATCAAAACAGACGACGAGGTGGCCGAGATTCGGGCCGCTCAGGACATCGCCGACCTCGCGTTTGCCGCCGTGCGCCCCAGCATCGTGGCGGGCGTGCGCGAGGACTGGGTGGCCGCTCAGCTCGAAGCCTTCATGCGCGATCACGGGGCGACCTCGGCCTTCGATATCACGGTGGCCTCGGGACCACGCGGGGCCATGCCGCACGGCACCGCCTCGGCGCGGGTGATCGGCAACGACGAACTGGTGACCGTAGACTTCGGCGCAAAAGTCAACGGCTACCACTCCGACATGACCCGCACCGTGGCGACGGGCAACCCCAACGAGGAACTGCGCCGCCTGTACCGCGCCGTGCTGGAGGCCGAAGAAACGGCGGTGAAGGCCATCCGGCCAGGGGCAAAGTGCAGCGATCTGGACAGGCTGGCCCGCGACGTGCTGACGCGTCACGGCCTGGGAGAATACTTCGCGCACTCGCTGGGGCACGGCGTGGGGCTGGCGGTCCACGAGGGGCCGGGCCTGCGGGCCGCGAGCAGCGAGGTGCTGGAGGCGGGCATGGTGGTCACCGCCGAGCCGGGCGTGTACCTGCCGGGCGTGGGCGGGGTGCGCATCGAGGACCTGGTGCTGGTGACAGAGGACGGGTACGAGTTGCTGTCGCGTTCGGGCAAGGAGCAGCTTTGAAGGGAGCAGGTGCGAAAAGCCTGGGCGCGCTCTTTCTGGCGTTCACGGTGCTCGGAACTGCCGGGGCGGACCGGGTCTACCGGGTGCAGCCGGGCGACTCGCTGTCCAGTCTGGCCCGCAGCAGCGGCGCGAGCG
Organism: Deinococcus sp.; assembly: GCA_025351205.1. Taxonomy (GTDB): domain Bacteria; phylum Deinococcota; class Deinococci; order Deinococcales; family Deinococcaceae; genus Deinococcus. The sequence continues at coordinate 21,428 of JANXWI010000095.1, read as the reverse complement.
TGGGGGCGCTCAAGCGGCTCAACGGGCTGAGCGGCACCCTTCTGCGGGCCGGGCAGGCCATCAAGCTGCCGGGGCGAGCGGCGGGCGAAGGGGCCGCCACCAGTCCGCTGCTCGGGGCGACGCCGCCCACCACGTCAGAGCCTTCCACGTCCCCGGTGTACCAGAACGGCATGGCCGTCTACTACCCTGGCCGAAACGACAGCCGCAGCGTCCTGACCGCCGCCCACCTGACGCTGCCCTTCGGCACCTGGGTCGAGGTCCGGCACGCCCGCACAGGCCGCAGCGTCCTGGTGCTGATCAATGACCGGGGGCCATTCGGGCGGCCCGAACGGGTCATCGACCTGTCGGCGTCGGCGGCCCGCGTGCTGGGCATCATGGGCGAGGGCGTGGCCCCGGTGACGCTCCGGATCGCCCGCAAACCGTGAGCAGCGAGCGTCCTGACCCTGAGCCTTCTCGCCGTCCATCCGGCCTGCTTCGCCCATACAGGGTGTAGAATCGTCCGGGTTTAAAACGAGGGGCGCGAACAGCGGGCCTGATCCCACTGAGCCGAAAAGCACCAGCGTCGGCACCGCCGTCTCAAGCATCACCGCTGTCCCGACCAACACCGGAGGAATTCACCATGACCAACCAAGACGTAGCCCTGCTGACCCTGGAAACCATCGCCAAGTACCTGAAGGAAAAGGAAGTGCAGCTCGACTTCGAGGAAAACAACGGCCAGCGCTTCATCCGCATGGGCTGGAGATTCGAGATGGGGGACGCCGCCGTGCTGGTGAGCGTCAACGACGGCCCGCAGAACACCAGCCGCCTGGAAGTCACCTGCGTGACCCAGAAGCAGTACACCAGCCGCAAGCAGGAAGTGATGGTGATGCTCAACGAGCGCAACCGTGAGCGCGCCTTTGCCCGCAGCATCGACACCGACGGCAACGTGTGGCTGGAATACGTGGGCTTCTACCCGACCCTGACCGAGATGCCCCAGGAGACCTTCGACACCCTGTTCGGCGGCGTGCTGATGCACTTCCAGGACGACTACGCCACCCTGGAAGGCTTCCAGATTCAGCCCCAGCAGCCCCAGGCTTAAGCTTCACGGGTTTCAGACGAAGCAGGCGGCCCCTGCATATAGAGGCCGCCCGCTTCTTTCCTGTTTAAACTCGTTCCGAGGTTTTGATTCAGCGGGGCGGAGGGAGCATAACTTTCAGGCCCACGACCTCCACCGGAGTGCTGGAATCCTGCGTTGTCCCGTTGCCAAGCTCGCCGTTATCGTTCAGACCGATGGCAAAGAGCGTACCATCTTTGCGAAGAAAGAGCGCATGAGAGCCGGAAACACTCACATCTATGATATCTGACAGCCCAGCGACAGGCTTAGGAACGCTAGGTATATTGCTGTCGTCCAATTCAAAACCCCGTACCGTATTATCTTTCATCACCACGAAACCCCAACCACCACCACCACGCCTGCTAGAACTACCAATAATGCGAACGTTCGAAAATCCCGCAAGTTCTTGAAAGTTGACAGGCGACTCCGATGTCTTCAATAGCACAACAGATCCATCCTGCTTAAGGACAATGTCAACATCGTCCCCAACAGGAGTTATATCGACGGCATCTTTAAGACCATCGACAACATTTAGCCCTCTCCCACACTCACCGCTCACCAAAACATTCCCGTTCTGGCTAATAGCCAATTGAGTGCTATTTCGGTATCCGCTTGTAACGTAAGCGATTTGCCTATAATCGTTTTTTCTGCGTCCATTTCCTTCAGACACAGCAAAAGTGCCGTCTCCGGACGAAACTACTAAGCAAGTACTATAGTCAGCATACATTACATTTTTATCAACAGCAGAAGGATTCTTGTGCGATCTCCCCCATAACCATAGAGTGCCATTTTTTGCAAGAGTGATACCTGCGTTATCTACGTCCAAGAACTTTGCCGCTCCCACACTAACCAATCCACTCAAACCTTCAGCCCTGACGGGGATCAAAACATTACCAGCTTTACCACTTGGCACCTGAAACTTGTCGTTCAGCCCCCACGTCCATAGACTCCCATCAGCACTGATGGCCGTACTAAAGCTGGCCCCAGCTGCAAAGGTGTGGACGCGCCAGGGAATTGCATTTGTGGCGGGCATCGCTACTTGCACAACAGCAAACGCCTTTCTGCTAGCGTCTTTTGGGTCTTGAATCGTGATGGTGACGTTTCCACCAGTACGGGGCGCTTCCAGAACAATTCGAGTGCCACGCATACTGCCGAGAGCGCCACCGCTCGAAAACCAGTTCACCTCCTCGCTGGCAGAAAGAATGACGAGTCCCCCGGGCGGGACTTGCTGCGTTGCTGGCGTAACCACCAATGGAGCCGCAAGGGCAGAACTGAGAAAGGCAAAGCTTAGGATCAGGAAGTGACGCATAGATTCTCCTCGGAGACGGCTCGAAAGTACATGGAAAAGACCGACGGGTTCAAAGCCGTTGTGAACTCATTCATGCTAACGGAGTTTTCATCGTTGTACAGTGCAACTTTCGTCTCCCTAACTACCATGATCTATTAAAGGGCTTCCCGCTCCCCCAGCAGCGCTTCCAGCCGGTCCACGTAGCCTGCCAGCACGCCGAAGGTCTGCTCCACCGCTTCAGGTTTCTCCATGTCCACGCCCGCCGCCCGCAGCGCGTCCAGGGGATCGAGCCTGCCGCCCTCGCTCAGGAAGGTCAGGTACCGCGTCCGGGCGGCCTCGGGGTCGGCGCCGAAACCCGCCAGCAGCTGGTGCGCCGCGCTGATGCCGGTGGCGTACTGATAGGCATAGAAGTTACTGTACAGGTGCGTGGAGAACTGGCCCCACAGGACGCCGCTGCGCTCCCGGTCCATCTGCACACCGTCGCCGTAGCCTTCGGCCAGCAGGTCGGCCATCAGGGTGTTCAGGTCGGGGGCCGAGAGGCTACGCCCCGCCTCGACGCGGGCATGAATCTCCTGTTCGAAGCGGGCCAGGGTCGGCATGATGAAGAAGTAGCGGTGAAAATTGCTCATCGCCTCCTCGATCAGCGCCACCTGAAACTCCGTATCTGGCTGCGTGGCAAACAGGTGCTGCCGGACCATCGCCTGATTGAAGTTGCTGGCGACCTCGGCGGCGAACAGCGTGTAGCGGGCCTGCGAGTAAGGCTGCGCTTTCCAGCTGAAATGGGTGTGCATGCTGTGGCCGATCTCGTGGGCCAGGGTGCTCATGCTGCCCAGGGTGTCGTTCCAGCTCATGAAGATGAAGGGGGAAACCGGGTACACGCCGTTGCTGTAGGCTCCCTGCCGCTTGTGGCGGTTCAGGCCGTAGTCCACCCAGCGGCCACCTGTCAGGCCGTGGCGCATGGCCTCGCCGTACTCGACCCCCAGCGGTGCCATCCCTGCGCCGATCCAGTCCACCGCCTGCGCGTAGCTGACGGCTGGCGACGCGGCGCTGAGTGGGGCTTTGACGTCGTACTCGCGCAGCTTTTCCAGACCCAGCCACCGTGCCCGCACCGCCCAGTAGCGGTGCCAGGTGGGCAGGTTGGCCCTGTAGGTCTCGATCAGGGTGTCGAATACCGTTCTGGGAATATAGGTGGCGTCCAGGGCGGCGCTCAGGGCGCCTTGGTAGCAGCGGGCGCGGGCGGTGAAGACGTTCTGTCGCACCCCTGTCGCCAGCGCGGCGGCCATGCCGTGCTTCACGTTCAGGTGGGCGTCGGCATACTGCTCCCAGGCGGCGCGGCGCTCCTCACGGTCTGCCGAGGCGCTCAGGGCGTCGATGTTGCCGTGACCAACCTTCACGCCGTTCACGCTGCCAAAATCCAGGTCCATGTTAGCCAGGGTGGGATGAATGCCGCGCGCGCTGCCGAACGGTGAGCCGAGCGCGCCCAGCAGCTCCTCGACCTCGGCGCTGCGGACGTGCGGACGGGTCCGCAGAATCCGCCCGACCATCACGGCGTAGTCGGTCAGTTCCGGGCGGGTCAGCCAGCCTTCCAGCATGTGCTCATCGAGAGCCAGAAGTTCGGGCGCGTCGAAGGCGGTGGCCTGGCTGTACACCGACGCCAGCATGTTGGCCCGGTCCCGGCGGTCTGCGGCCACGGTGTCCTGTCCGTCCACGCTGGCCTGCATGCCCGCATAGGCGCTCAGCCGCCCCAGGCGCTGGCGTACCTGCTCGTCGGCCTTCAGGTACCCGGCCAGCACCTCGCTCGATTCGCCCAGTCGCCCGGCGTGGGCACTCAGCACGCTCAGCGATTCCGGAAACGCGGCGGCCTCCTGCTCCCAGGCGTCCGGCGTGGCGTAGATGGCCTCGATGGCCCAAGTCTGTTCGGCAGGAAGGTCGGCGCGGGCAGGCGGGTCTTTGGAGGTCATGTCTGGAAGAGTAGCAAAGGAGGACGTGTGGCCTGTGGCTTGTAGGGAAGGCCGGGAACTGCGGGTTCTGTTCAGGCTGCTCACCCTTTCCACAAGCTACAGGCCCCCAGTCAGCCGTCACCGGCTCGGTCCTGATCAGCGAACCGCCCCGCGTCCACGTCGTGCAGGAAGCTCAGGGTTTCGCGCGCCACCTCTGCCGGGCGGCTGTCCATCAGGGCGTGTGTGCCCCCCTGGATGGTACAGGCGCGGGAGCGGGGCAGCTGTCTGCACAGCACGTCGAGCGTCCAGGAGCGGATCACCGGGTCTGTCGTGCCGTCCACAACCAGCGCCGGGCAGCCCACCAGCGCCAGCAGCGGCCCGGTCTGGTGGGCGTCCTGATCGCGGGCCAGCCAGTAGGCGCGCGGCCCGGTCCTGAGGTAGGCGGCGGTGGCGAGAGGAAGCAGCCCCAGCCGCTCACGCGGCATGTTCAGCAGAAACCGGACGACCTGGGCGCTCACACTGGGGTTTTCGGGAATCCCTGTCGGGGCACACATGATCAGCGCGGCGGGCAGCGCCGGATAACGGGCCGCCAGATCGATCACCACCTCGCCGCCCAGCGAATGTCCCAGCACCGGCACCCCCACGAGGCCGCGCGCCTGCATCCAGGCCGCGAGGTGGTCGGTCAGCTGTTCGATCCGAACCGGGTCGCGCAGCCGCGCCTGACTGAGGCCCATGCCGGGGTGGTCGTACACCCAGACCGTCCGCTGCACGGCCAGCCGCCGCGCCAGTCGTCCATACATCCAGGCCGCGCAGCCCAGACCCGGCACGATCACGATGGGCTGGGCGGACGCCTTCACTCCAGCGCTCAGGGACGGGCCAGGGTACACGCGGGCGTGACGGATCAGGCCACCCACCCGGCGGAAGTGTGAGTAAGAACTGGACGTTGCAGCGCTGCGACTCAAGCAGACGCCTGGGTCTCAGGCCGCTCCGCCGGGGCCGTAGCGCTGGCCTGGACCGCCTCTTCCAAGATAGCCTCCCCAAGAAAGGCCGTCACCTCGCGGTTGAAGGCTTCCGGCGCGTCCACCATCAGCACGTGGCCCGCGCCCGGCAAGAGCACCCAGCGGGAACGGGCGATTCCGACGCTCAGCGCCCGTCCCAGATCGGGGGGCAGCAGCACGTCGTGTTCGCCCCAGATCACCAGGGTCGGCTGCATGATCTGGGGCAGCAGGCCCGTCACGTCGTCTTGCAGCAGGTCGCGGCTGCTCCGCACCAGGTTGGGCAGCCCGGCCCGCGCCCCGTCGGCCAGAATGGTCGGCACGAAATTCAGCTTGCCCAGCCGCATGGCCTGGGGCAGCAGGGCCGCCACCTGCCACCAGGCCCGGTGCAGCAGGCCGCTGGCCGCCGCCAGCACCAGCCGCGACACCCGCTCCGGTTGCAGCGCCGCCACCCGCAGCGCGATCTGTCCCCCCATGCTGTGGCCGATCAGCGCCGCGCCCTGCAAGTTCAGGTGGTCCATCCACTCCGACACCAGCGCGGCGGCGTCTTTCATGCTCAGCGCGCGCTGGCGGCGACGCACCGAGCCGAAACCCACCAGTTCCACGACGTACACCGCTCCCAGGCGTTCTAACGCCGGAAGATTGGAGCGCCACCAGCGCCGCGACCCGCTCAGGCCGTGAATCAGCACGATTGGGGGCGCGCCCGCTGCCTCCAGGCCACTGCGGCGGTAGTACAGTCGGCGCGGCCCGGAGGCGTAGACCTGCAACGTCGGCGCTTTCACGCCCGGAAGCTTAGCAGGGAAGCGTGTGCTGGGGCTTAGCAGAAGGCATACAAAAAGGCGGGGCCGCCTTGCCCGGCTGACCCCGTCTCTTCCCACTGTGCTCAGATATCACTGTGCCCAGATGCCACCGTGCCCAAATGCCCCTCGGCCCGGCGCTCAGACGGAACGCTGAAGGTCTGCCGCCTGTGCCGCAGCGGGCAGCATGTCCAGAAACAGCCCGTGAATCCGGGTGTCGCCGGTCAGCTCCGGGTGGAAGCTGGAGGCCAGCAGTCGGCCCTGCCGCGCCAGCACCACCTGTTCACCCTGCCGGGCCAGCACTTCCACGCCCGCTCCGACGGCTCCGATCACCGGGGCGCGGATGAACATGGCCGGAAAAGGTATGTCCAGGCCCGTCACGTTCAGATCGGTCTGGAAGCTGTCCACCTGCCGCCCGAAGGCGTTGCGCTGCACCGAAATATCCATCAGGCTCAGGCTGGGCTGATGGCCGAACTGCGGCGGCGCGCCCAGCACCGTGCGGCTGAGCAGAATGGCCCCGGCGCAGGTGCCGAAGATCGCCCCGCCAGACGCATGAAAATCGCGGATGGGGCCTTGCAGACCGTAATCCACCATCAGCTTGCCCATCGTCGTGGATTCGCCGCCCGGAATGACCAGCCCGGCAAGCCCCTCCAGGTCGGCGGGCAGCCGCACTTCCCGCACCTCTACACCCAGAGATTCCAGCATCCGGCGGTGTTCGCGGAAGGCCCCTTGCAGGGCCAGCACGCCGACCCGCCGACCTTGTCCGGCAGCCCCGGCCTGCACATGCCTGCTCCCGCCCGTCGCCCCTCCGAATGGCAGGGCAATCACCACCCTCTGGTTGCCAGTCGCTCCTTCAGCTCCAGCGTGTCGAGGTTGATGCCCACCATCGCCTCGCCCAGGTCGGTGCTGACCTCGGCCAGAACGTCGGGGTTGTCGAAGTGCGTGACGGCTCTGACGATGGCGCGGGCGCGCTTCTCGATCTTGGCGAGGTCGCCCTCACCGCTCTTGAAGATGCCGCTGCCCACAAACACACCGTCCAGGCCAAGCTGCATCATCAGGGCCGCGTCGGCGGGCGTGGCGATGCCGCCCGCCGCGAAGTTGACCACCGGCAGCTTGCCGGTCTTGTGGACGTGGCGCACCAGCTCGAAGGGGGCCTGCATGTCGCGGGCCACGGTCATCAGCTCCTCGCTGGGGCGGGCCTGGATGCTGCGAATCTCGCCCAGGATGGTGCGGGCGTGCCTCACGGCCTCGACCACGTTGCCGGTTCCGGCCTCGCCCTTGGTGCGGATCATGCTGGCTCCCTCACCGATGCGGCGCAGCGCCTCGCCCAGGTTCTTGGAGCCGTTGACGAACGGAACCTTGAACAGCGACTTCTCGATGTGAAACGCCTCGTCGGCGGGGGTCAGCACTTCCGACTCGTCGATGAAGTCCACGCCCAGGGCCTGCAAAATCTGCGCCTCGACGAAGTGCCCGATGCGGACCTTGGCCATGACCGGAATGCTGACGGCGGCAATAATGCCCCGGATCATCTGGGGGTCGCTCATGCGGGCCACCCCGCCGTCGCGGCGGATGTCGGCGGGAACTCGCTCCAGCGCCATCACGGCGGTGGCTCCGGCGGCCTCGGCGATGCGGGCCTGATCGGGCGAAACCACGTCCATGATGACGCCGCCCTTGAACATCTCGGAAAACCCGGTCTTGATCTGGATGGTCGCGGTCTGGGTGATGTTATCCATGTGAGAAAGCATAAGGCAAACTGGCCCTATTGAACAGGCCAGTTCAGGGCGGAGGATAGAACCAGTTAGGACAGTTGTCCGAATTCCGGCACGAGAGAACAGTCAGGGCGGCCCCTCCTTTGACTTGAGTGATCTTCCCTTCTCTGTACCGGAGGATGGCGACCCTTGCCCGCTTCCCAACTGCCCGCCAAATTCACTCCCTATGGTTTTTCCTGGCGTGAACAGCGCCATTGACGACACTGCGCCACTAAGGCAGAACGGACCCCCAGCAGCGCCCAAGCGTCATCATGGGCACTGTTTTGGTCGAGAATGGACCTGCCTACCCGGACAAAGTAGAAAAGCTATGCTGATAAATGCTTCAGGGCAGCAGGCCCAGCGGATCGACGGCGCTCCCGTTCAGCCTGACCTCGAAATGCAGGTGCGGCCCGGTACACATGCCCGAGCAGCCGACGTAGCCCAGCACCTCGCCGCGCGTAACCGTCTGGCCCACGCTCACAGCGGTGCGGCTCATGTGGCCGTAGATGATCAGGGCGTCTCCAGTGTCGGTGTAGACGTTGTTGCCGTAGTCGCCGGGGCCGCTCTGGGTGATGGTGCCGGCGGCGGCGGCATAGATCGGAGTGCCGTAGGGCGCGGCCAGGTCCACCCCGCCGTGGAAATACTGCCGGTGAAACTCGATGTCTGCTTCTCCGAAGCGGCTGGTGATGCGGTAGCTGCGCAGGGGCCACGACAGCCCGCCACCTTCCGACGCCGCAGATGCAGAGCGCACGCTGCCCACACCGCGCGGAACGCCGGCCAGCACTTTCGCCTGGGCGCGCGCCTGTGCCTGCTGGGTCTGCTGCGCGGCGTCGTAGCGGGCCTGCGCCTCGTAGCGGGCGATCAGCTTCTGGCGGGCCGGGCTGTTCTGGTAGGCCAGAAATCTGTCGTACTGGGCCTGAAGGGCGTACTGGCGCCTGAGTCTGCTGTCCTGCACCTGTTGAACATATGCCTGATAGCGCTCGTACTGGCGCTGCACCCCGACCAGCCGCGCAGCCTCCTGCTGACGCTCCCGGCGGGCCAACAGCTCGCGCTGGAAGCCCGTCGCCAGCACGCCCGGCAGCAGCAGATAATCGCCCACGCCAAGCTCGTTCGGCAGGCCGATGCCGTTGGCCAGCGCAACCTGCGGCGCGTCGGCGCGGTACGACTCGACCAGGCCCTGCACGGTTTCCCCCGGCTTGATCCGGACCATCAGGCCCGGCTGGGACGGAACGAAGAGGCGCTCACCCACAGCCAGCTTGTCGAGCGTCTGACGGCTCAGGTTGGCGCTCAGCAGCTCGGTGACGCTCAGCCCCTGGCGGTAGGCGACGCCCGCCAGCGTGTCGCCGGAACGCGCCGTGTACACCTTCGCGCCGGGTGGCAGGCGGCCCTCTGCGGGCTGGGCCGCACCTTGCAGAGACACCCGGATCACCGCGCCCCAGGGCAGCGTTCCCGGCTGGCTGGGCGACAGCGCCGAGAGCGGCACGTCGTAGCTGTCGGCAATCTCCTGCCCGGTGTCGCCTGAACGCGCCAACACCAGGGCCGCACTGGGCAGAGCTTCACCAGACACAGCTTCGCTCCGGTTCAGTGTGATCTGCGCGGGAAGCCCCAACACCACCGCAGGCAATCTGCTTTCCAGCAGCGACTGAGGCATCTGGGCCGGATTGCCCTGCACCGGACTGGCCTGCGAGTGTGGCAGCGCAAACAGCAGGCCCAGGCTGAGCAGCAGAACGGAGGAGGTCGTGCGCGGAGCAGACGGAACAGCGGCGGCGAGAGAGGCTCGAATCACAGAATTCTCCAAAGCGTGATCTGAAAGCGCCCAACCTTTCCAGGCGTTTTGTCCGGAAGGCCCGGCGGATCACGAACATGTGCGGGTGAACATCGGTGGGCCGGATGCGCGGCGTATTTGTGATGCCGCCTACATCTTGCCCCCTCTGAATGAATGGCAGCTTAATGTGCATCCGCCGGTTCCGTCAAGGTTTCTTCAACAGGGGTGAAGGCGCTCGGGGCAGACCGAACCATCATGATACCAGCAAATAAGCCCCGAATGAGCACGCTGGGCGCACGTTTGCAGCAGAAACCCCCGCACGGTGACGGGGGGCCTCCAGACTTCTGACGGGTTTGGCTTCCGACAGGGTCAGCTCTGGGCAGGATCAGCTCTGGGCAGGTTCAGCTCTTGATCGGCGCGGGCGTGCCCTTGCCCTGCCCTCTGTTGCGCTCCTCGAAAAACACGATCATCGGAGACACGATGTAGATGCTGCTGTACGTGCCGACCACGATGCCCACGATCATGGCGATGGAAAAGTCGCGCAGCACCGGGCCGCCGAAGATCAGCAGGGCGAACAGCGGCAGCAGGGTACACACCGAGGTCATGACGGTGCGCGACAGCGTCTGGTTGATGCTGCCGTTGACGATTTTGCGCGAACTCTGGCCGCGCATCACCTTGTGGTTCTCGCGGATGCGGTCTGAGACGATGATCGAGTCGTTGAGCGAGTAGCCGATCACCGTGAGGACGGCGGCCACCGTGGCGATGCTGAACTCAAGGTGCAGCAGGCTGTACAGGCCCATCACGATGGCGACGTCGTGAAACACCGCGAACACCGAACCCGCCCCCGTCACCAGATCGAACCTGAACCAGACGTACGCCAGAATGAGCGTCAGGCCCAGGAGAACGGCGTAGATGGTCTGGGTGGTCAGCTCCTGACCCACCGCCGGTCCCACGGTCTCGGTCTGCTGCACCTGCCCGCCGGGCAGCGCAATCACCTTCGCGGTGATGGCCTTGATCTGGGTGTCGCTCAGCTGCGGCACCTTGACGGTGTACTGCGCCCCGGCGATGCCCGGCGTCAGGCTGCGCTGGATGGTCGAGTTCTGCGGCGTGACGCTCGATATTCCGGCCCCGGTCACGGCGCGGCGCACCGATTCCACGTCGGTGCTTGCATTGGCCCGCACGGTGATGCTGGTGCCCGAGGTGAAGTCCACGCCGTAGTTCAGGCCGCGCACGCCGAGCAGAACCGCTCCGCCCAGGGCCAGCAGCAGCGAGATGCTGGTCACGATGGGGGCGACCTTGATGTAGTCGTACTTAGGCACGCCGATACGCTTCGGGGCACCGAAATCGCGCCTGCGGGCGAGAACTTGAAGCATCCACTTGGCGAACACCAGGTTGCTGAAGGCCGAGGCCAGCACCCCGATGATCAGCGTGACCGCGAAGCCCTTGACCGGCCCCGAGGCGTAGGCGTACAGGGCGAGCGCCGAGAGCAGATGCGAGGCGTTCACGTCCAGAATGGTCATGGTCGAGTGTTCGTAGCCCGCCTGGACGCTGTTCTTGATGCCCTTGCCCGCCTTCAGCTCCTCCTTGATACGCTCGAAGCTGATCACGTTGCCGTCGATGGCCGCGCCGATGGTCAGCACCAGTCCGGCGATGCCCGGCAGCGTCAGGGTGGCCCCGAAGCCGCCCAGCATGCCCAGGATGATGACGCTGGAAAACAGCAGCCCGAGTGCGCCCACCAGCCCGAACCACAGGCCGTAGTAGAAAAACAGCATCACGAACACCAGCGTGATGCCCACCACGGCGGCAATCGCGCCGCTCCTGATGGCGTCTGCGCCCAGGCTCGGCCCGATGGCGCGTTCCTCGTCGATCTTGATCTTGATCGGCAGGCTGCCCGACTTCAGGACCAGCCCCAGCTGACTGGCCTGTTCCTGCGTGAAGCTGCCCGAGATCTGGAAGTTGTTGTACAGAGCCGACTGGATGGTCGCCACACTCTTGATCTGGTTGTCGAGCACGATGGCCATCAGGCGGCCCACATTCTGGCCGGTGAACTTGCCGAAACTGTCGGCCCCCTTGGCGTTGTTGGTCACCTGCACGATCCAGCGCCCGCCCTGGTCGGTTCCGGCAGTGGCGTTCGAGACGACTTCTCCGGTGGCCTGCACCGGCCCGAGGTCGCTCAGGGCGTAGCCGCCCGAGTCGGGGTTCTTGGCGCGGGCGGCGGCGCCCGGCTTGGCCGCCGTGTTCACGATCCTGAATTCCAGCTTGGCCTGCTGCTGGATGATGCTGCGGGCGCGGTCCTGCTGAGCGGGCGTGGCCCCCGGAATCTCGACCACCACCCGCCGGTTGCCCGCCACGGTCACGGTGGGTTCGGTCACGCCCAGCGAGTTGATCCGGTTTTCAATGATGGTCTTGACCTGATCGAGCTGGTCTCGGCTGGCCGTGCCGCTTTCCGGCGACAGCGCGATTCGCAGGCCACCGCGCAGATCCAGACCGAGGGTGACGAACTGGTAATCGCTGCTGTTTAAAGTCCAGAGGTTCTGCCTGTGTTCCCAGGGCCGCCACACGAACAGCAGCGAGAGCAGCAGCACGGCGAGCAGCATGACCGAGGTGGTCGGAGAAATTTTTGAGGGCGGCGCCTTGCGCTTGGGCGCGGGTTTGCGCCTCTGGTTGGGGTTCATTAACGACATGGAAACTCCGGTTCTGAGCGTGGGAAGTGGGTACAGGAACAGCCGTGCGTGGGTCAGCGTCAGGCTGGGGACACCGCCAGGGTTCAGCGGTCATGCCTGTTCAGCCGCCGCCGAGGTCAGCCGCCATCGAGGTTCAGGCGGCCCAGCAGTGTCAGGTCGGTGGACGCCAGATGAACGGCGGGGCCGATGGGCAACGAAGGTGTCGTCCAGCCGGATTGGGGCGCGGCAAACGGCGTCTCGGTCAGGGTCCCCAGGCCCTGCACGGCGCTCTGCGGTGCCGGGGCGGGGCGCAGTTCCGGCAGCACCGGGGCGGTCTGACTGGCCGACGCCAGACGCGAATGGCCCGACTCACTCAGCTGCCAGCCCAGCAGCAGCCCCGCCAGCGACAGCAGCAGAGACGCCAGCGCGTGCGCCCAGAGGGCCTGAAAGCGCGTCTGTGAAGCACGGAGAGTCGGGTCGGGTCGGGTCATGTTCGGTGAGCCGCACAGAAAAAGCGAGCGGCAGGTAGCTCAGGGTAGCAGAGCGCCGCTGACAGAATTCTGGACCGGTTCAGGTTGCACCGAGCTGGGCTGGTCTGCACTGGATTGGTCTGTACTGGGCTGTCCGTTCCGTGGTGGCCGCCTGCCTGATGGTCTTTTGTATGGCGGCCCGGCCATAATGGGACGCAATGCCTGTCCAGGAACCCATCCATTCGCTCCAGAATCCCATGATCAAACGGCTGGTCCGCCTCCGAACCCGGCGCGAACGCGACGCGCAGGGCGTCTGGCTGGTCGAGGGCGCGCGCGAACTGGAACGTGCCGCCCAGGCCGGGGTGCGGCTGCTGCACCTGTTCACCTGCACCGAACTGCTCAGCGAGGACGCGGCGCGTGTGCGGCCCGTGCTCGAGCGCCAGGAACATCTGGACACCACCGAGCTGTCGCGCCCGGCCTTCGAAAAGGTCAGCGGGCGCGAGAACCCCGACGGGCTGCTGGCGCTGGTCGTTCCGCCCTCCCCCGCCCTGCCTGTGCCCGGGGCAGACACGCTGGTGCTGCTGCTGCTGGGCCTGGAAAAACCGGGCAACCTGGGCGCGCTGCTGCGCAGCGCCGACGGCGCGGGTGTGGACGCGGTGCTGGTCATCGAAGACGGGCTGGAGGACGATGAGGGCCGGGGCACCGACCTGGGCAACCCCGGCGTGATCCGGGCCAGCCAGGGCAGCCTGTTCAGCCAGCCGGTGCTGAGCCTGCAAGAAGACCAGGCGCTCGGCTGGCTGCGGCAGCACGGCTTTGCGCTGGTGGCCTGCACCCCCGAGGCCAGCCTGCCCTACTGGGACGCGCCGCTGAGCGGACGGGTGGCGCTGTGCCTGGGCAGCGAACACGGCGGCCTGCCAGAGAGATGGCGGCAGCAGGCGAGCGTGCGGGTGAGCATTCCGATGCAGGGGCGGGCCGACAGCCTGAACGTCTCGGTGGCCGGAGCGCTGGTGCTGTACGAAGCGCTGCGGCAGCGGACCCGCAGCACGCTGGAACACGGCACGCTGAATCCGGAAGGCCGGGCGTGAGCGGCGCTGGACGGGGCAAGCCCGGAGGCGGCGTGTCGGGGCTGGGCAGCGACCCCTACCGCGACTGGCTGCGGCAGACCCTGACACCCGAAATGGGCGAGCGCCGCGCCGATCAGCTGGTGCAGGCCGCCGTGATCCGCAGGAACTGGCCCGCCATGCAGCGCTTCGGGCCGCGCGAGGTGGTGGCCGTGCTTCAGGACATGTACGGCCACCTGCGTGAGGACCTGGGAGACGCCCGCGCCGACAAGTGGCTGGAGTCGGCCACCCAGTCGCTGTCGGTGTTCATGCAGTCTGCCCCGGCTCCGGTCACGCCCGAAACGCTGGAGCCGGTGCGTGCCCCGGTGCGGTGGGGACGCCGCGCCCATGACCTGCCGCTGCTGCTGGCGCGGGTCCACAACGAAACGGCCCTGCGGTCTCTGGACGCCGTGCGGGTCACGCCCGAACTGGGCGGGCTGGAGCGCGCCGCCGAGTGGGACGTGCAGGCCACCCACGCCGAACTGCGCCGCTGGGAGGCCGAGGACCGCCTGAGCAGCATGCGGGCCGAGCACGCCCGCGCCGAGATGGCCGAACAGGTGCGCAGCGCCCGCGCCCAGGAGCGGCTGCTCGACCTGACGGTGCGCGAGCTGGAGGGCGAACAGAAGTTCAGCGACGCGGCGCGCAGGCGCGGCACCCAGCCGAGCGCCGGGCCGGGCAACACCTCCATGTCCACGCAGCTGGCCCACAACCGCCTGATGCTCACCCAGACCAGGGCCTTCCTGACGGTGTTCGCGCCGCTGGCCGACGAACAGGCCGCCGACGTGGCCCCGCTGGTGCCCGAGATCGACCTGGAGGCGCAGCGCCTGAACATCAGCGTGCAGCTGCACCCCAACGTGCTGCGCGCCCGTCACACCCTGAACTACGCCGAGTGGCAGGCCGGAGACAGCGCCAGCACCGACCCCAAGGTGCGCGAGGCCCAGGAGGCGCTGGCCCAGGTCGAGAAGGAGGCCGCGCATCTGCTGCAAGACACGCTCAACACCGCCCGCCAGCACCAGATGCAGTTCTCGCAGCTGCGGACACGCTCACAAGAACTCGAACGCCGAGTGTCGCAGCTCAGCAGCGCTGGCGGCGATCCGCTGTCGCTGGCCCGCGTGCAGTTCGAGGCCCAGCAGCTGCGGGCGGCCATCCGGGTGCATGCGGACCGGCTGCTCGAAGCTCTGGGCCTGCTCGACGCGCTGGGCGGCAACTGATACAGACCGGAATTCGAATCAGGTTCCGTTCTGTTGTGGTCCCCAGCAACACAGGTACGGATTGTGAACGGTGAGCCGCGCCCCCGCAGTCAGGCACTCAATTTTCGTTATGCTGAACGTACCGGGCAGGGACAGTTCAGCAGACGCGTCAAAACGTCTGGAACCGTGGCGCAGGCGTGGGCGTCATGGTCAGGGTCCGGCGAAAAGCAGTTCCGTTTGCTGACAGAAGAGGGAGCGGACCACGCGGGGGAACGATATGAAATCAGCACGCATTCTGGGCATGATTCTCGCGGGCGGGCAGGGCAGCCGCCTCTCACCACTGACTCTGAGACGCTCCAAACCCGCCGTGCCGTTCGGCAGCAAGTACCGCATCATCGATTTCGCCATCAACAACTTCATGAACAGCGATATCTTCAGTATCTACGTTCTGACGCAGTTCAAGGCCCAGAGTCTAACCGAGCACATTCAGCGCGGCTGGAGGTTCGGCACCTTCCTGAGCGATTACTTCATTACGCTGGTGCCGGCCCAGATGTACCGCTTCGAGGAACTGGGGCCGGTGTGGTACCGGGGCACTGCCGACGCGGTCTACCAGAACATGCACCTGATCGACAACAACAATTCGGATTACGTGGCGATCTTCTCGGGCGACCATATTTATAAGATGAACATCCGGCACATGGTTGAGCAGCACATCGACGCGGGAGCGGACGTAACCATCGCCGCCTACCCGATGCCCCAGAGCGAGGCGCACCGCTTCGGGGTGATGCAGATCGACGACCAGTGGCGCGTGACCGAGTTTCTGGAAAAACCGGCCAATCCGCCCGGCATTCCCGGCGATCCCACCACGACTTTAACCAGCATGGGCAACTATATTTTTTCACGCAAGGCGCTCGACGAACTGCTCGACACCAACATGGGCGGCAGCGGGGCGGGCTTCGACTTCGGCGGCGACGTGATTCCGCACGCCCTGGAAAACGGCTACAAAGTGCAGGCCTACGATTTTCACAAGAACCCGATTCCCGGCCAGGAGGGCGTGCCCAACACCTACTGGAAGGACGTGGGAACGCTCGACGCCTACTACGAGGCCAACATGGACCTGGTGAGCGTGGTGCCGGAGTTCGACCTCTACAACGCCCAGTGGCCGCTCAGGACCAGCAGCGAGTTCTCACCGCCCACCAAGTTCGTGTTCGAGGCGGCGGAGCGCCGGGGGCAGGCCTTCAACAGCATCATGGCGGGCGGCACCATCATCAGCGGCGGCACCGTGCGCGACAGCGTGCTGGGCCGCGCCGTGCGCACCCACAGCCACTCGCTGGTCGAGAGCAGCGTGGTGTTCGACAACGTGGACGTCGGCAGAAACGCCCACATCCGGCGGGCCATCATCGACAAGGACGTTGAGGTGCCGGCGGGCGTGAGCATCGGCGTGAATCCGGCGGAAGATGAGGCGCGGGGCTTCAAGATCACCGAGAGCGGCGTGGTGGTGGTTCCCAAGGGCTACACCTTCTGAGCAGGGCAGGAGCTTTGGACGGGGTGAATTTGTCGGCTCACACGGCCTGCTGAAGCCTGTGAGGGTCGCCCACGCCTGGATTCCGGGTTATGGTCTGCCAAACTGGCTCTCTTGACGCCGCTCTCCCCTCCCAGGCCCTGGGCGAATGTTCCGGATGCAGCTCAAGCAGGGGCGAGCATTCTCATAAACTCACAGGCTCATCTCGTCCTGGCCTCAGTTGACAGGCTGCCTGACATGAGAATCCAGCCTGTGTAGGCTTGGGCTGCGTCATGGTGCCGTAAGGTGAGCGGCCTATACTCGCTTCATGAACAAGACCCTGCTGGCCCTGCTGCTGGCCGCCATGACCAGCTTCTCTTCTGCCCAGACCAGTGGAGCGGGCAGCGTGCTGAGCGGCCTGGCCCTGAGCGGCACGGTCAGCGGGGCGCTTCCGGCCCAGGCCAGGGTGGGGGGGTTTGCCCTGGGCAGCGACGGTGCGCCGGTGGCAGAACTGAGCAGCGTGCCGATCAGCGGCGGGAGATTCGCCCTGGAGATTCCCAGCGTGCTGCCGCCCCAGCGCTCTCTCTCGCAGCTGCGGGCCGACAACATCTTCTGGCCGGGCGTGCTGGAGCCGGTCAGCGTGACGGGGCAGGTCAGTACCGCCGAGCTACGCTTCTACGTGTACCAGGACGGCAACGGCAACGGCAGGCGCGACGACACCGAAGCCTTGCTGGAGGCCGCGCCCTTTGTGGGCAAGGCCGTGCTGTTCGTCAGTTTCGCCAGCGGCCCGGCGCAGGTCAGTGCTGCGCGCGGATTCCAGGCCAACCTGAAGGCGGGCTGGAACGGCCTGCTGATCGAGGTCGGGCGCGCGGTCAAGGTCACGACGAGCAGCAGGATTGCCGACGTGAGCCTGAACGTCCAGCGCTGAGCGCGAGTTGTCTGGGCAGCTATTTCAGCAGCTCCGTGTAGGCCTCCAGGTAATGCGGCACGATCAGGCTGGGGTGGAAATGCTCCACCGCCCGCGTGCGTGCTGCCTGCCCCATGCGGGTGTACACGTCGCGGTTACGCAGGATGTTCAGGGCGGCGTGGGCCATGCTGTCCACGTCACCGACCTCGGCCAGCACGCCGGTCACGCCGTCCACGACCACCTCGGGAATGCCTCCGGCGCGGGCCGCCACCACCGGGACCTCGCAGGCCATCGCCTCCAGGGCCGCCAGCCCGAAGCTCTCCTTGCTGCTGGGCAGCAGAAACAAATCGGCAATGCCGAGAACGGACTGCACCTCCGGAAACGATCCCAGAAACTGCACCCGGCCCATCACGCCCAGCCGCTGCGCCAGCTCGAAGGCCGCCAGCCGCTCCGGGCCGTCGCCGATCATCAGCAGGCGGGCGGGCAGCTCGGAGGCCACGCGGGCAAAAATCTCGATCACGTCACTCGCCCGTTTGACCGGCCTGAAGTTGCTGACGTGCACCAGCAGCGCCTCGTCGGGGTGGGCGAAACGCGCGCGCATGGCGGGGTCCGGGTTGCGCTGGAAGCGTTGGGTATCGACGAAGTTGTAGATCACCCTTATGGGCACGTCGATGCCAAACACGTCGCAGGTCTGCTCGGCCAGAAAGCGCGAGACCGCCGTGACCATGTCCGAACGCAATATGGCGTGGCGGGTGCTGTGCAGAAAGCTGGGGTCGGCCCCCACCAGCGTCACGTCGGTGCCGTGCAGCGTGGTGATGACCCGCGTGCGCCCGGTGATGGCCTGGGCGTGGATGGCCGCCGTGGCGTGCGGAATGGCGTAGTGGGCATGGGTCAGGTCCAGGCCGTGTTCCATGATCACCTCGGTCAGGGCGTTGGCCGCGCTCAGCTCCGGGTAGGGCTGCTCGAACAGCGCGTAGGCGTAGCTGCTGACCTGATGAAAATACGGCCCGCGCCCCAGCATGCCCTGGCCCGCGCCCAGCCGAAACGGCACGGCGTTGCCCACGAAGTGAACCTCGTGTCCGGCCAGCGCCACTTCCAGGCCCAGTTCGGTGGCGACCACGCCCGAGCCGCCCGCCCCCGAATGGCACAGCACACCGATCTTCACGCGCGGGCCGCAGGTGCCGGGCAGATGAAGGCAAGACAAGGCGGGTCCGGGCAGACTAGAGCCGGGCAGACTGGAGCCGGGCAGACTGGAGCCGGGCGAAACGCGCAGAGCAGGAGGTTGGGCATCGGCTGCGGAGTATAGCGGTCCAGGGTCAGGCCAGGTGTTCGACCCGACCATTCCCGGGCGCGCGGGCCGCGTTTCCAGCGTTCTGGACCGCCTTTGTGCCGGGGCAGCCGCGACCTTCTCCTGACCACCGTGAAATACCACATGGCAACGCCTCGCCCACTTCTGCATGATGCCTGAAGCGCCGCCTGTTTCACGTCCTGCCTCGTGTCCAGCGCGGGAACGAGTCGATCCAAGACATGCAGACACGGAACAGTTGCAGCCAGGCGGGCGTGACCAACTGCAAGAGGGCACAGACAGGAAGAGAAGCAGGTACAGTAGGAGAGAAGATGAAATTCCTGATTGCACTCCTGCTCATCCTGGCAGTGGCTCTGGGCCTGACCTACACCTACGGCGGTATCAAACTGGGCATCGTGATGGTCACGCCCACCCGGATGTGGAACGCCCAGGGCGAAACGACGTATTCCTACCGCAACATCGGCAACGGGGTGCAGATTTCAGGACAATGTGAGGCCAGCAGGGGTCTGGTGATCCTGCGTCTGACCGACCCCGACGGCCTCCAGGTGGGCGGCCAGCAGTGCCCGAAAGGAACCTGGGCCATCGGCATGTCCAACAGGGCCAAGTTCGGTACCTATCACATGACCATCGACTACCTCAATTACACCGGCATTCTCGATCTGAGCGTGACCCGCTGAGCGGTTTCGGCCCGTGGCACTGAAGAAACGGGCAGTTCTAATGACCGATCCAGGCGCACAAACAAGCGGACGTCGCACCCTGTAAGAAAAATTTCAACCACAAAAAAGCCACCCGCACGGATGGCTTTCAGTCTGGACAGGTTAAGGTTACTTCTGAGCGGCGGCCTGGGCGGCGACTTCTTTGTTGATTCGCTTGGCGAGGCGGCTCTTCTTGCGGGCGGCGGTGTTCCTGTGCATGGTGCTGCCCTTGGCGGCCTTGTCGATCAGGCTCTCGGCCCTGCGCTGCATCTCCAGGGCGTTCTCGGCCCCGGCCTGCACGGCGTCCACGGCCTTCTTGACAAAAGTCTTGACGGTGCTCTTGCGGCTGCGGTTGATGGCGCGCCTCTTGAGGCTCTGACGGTGACGCTTCTGGGCGGATTTGTGACGTAAGGCCATGTGGTGACTCCTTCTCCCGGATTTCCGGGGCGGTTCCCGCCTGTCTGGAAGGAACGCGAGCGTCAGACCTGCCAGAAACCTGCCGGAACTGGCTGCTGCGGTCTGCGCGGCCTGCTGGACCCTGACAGGTGCCGGCGAGGCGTGGCCTGCGGTGAGCAGACAACTCTAAGAGTGTACAGGCTGACTGTGTACGGGGCAAGTGCCACAATGGGGCCATGACTTCCCGGCGCAAGTACAGGTCCCGTTCAGAGGGCGAAGCCCCGGACGTGAAGCCTGAGCCGCGCGTGCTGAGCGCAGACGAGCAGCGCGAACAGCTGCTGATGTACGCTTTCAGGGCGCTGGGGCAGCGGGCGCTGAGCGAGGCCGAGCTGCGGGGCCGGATGCTCAGGCGGCAACCCGACCCGGAGCTGGTACAGGGGGTGCTGGAGCGGGTCAGGGAGCTGGGCTACCTCAACGACGAACAGGTGGCGCAGGCCGAGGCCCGCAGGCGCGGCGTGGGCAGCGGGCGGGTGCGTCAGAAGCTGCGTCAGCGCGGGGTGGACAACACGTTGATCGAGGAGGTTCTCGCCGAGCGTGACCCGGTGGACGAGGCCGAAGACGCCCGCACCCTGCTGGCGCGCCGCTGGCCCAGTTTTCAGCGCGCGCCCGACCCCCAGCGGCGCGCGTTTGCCTTCATGCTGCGGCGCGGCTACAGCAGCAGTCTGATCTGGCCGCTGCTGCGCGAGGTGGCCGCCGAGTATCTGGCCGAACAGCAGGCAGCCGGGCAGGAGGCACAGGAGGAACCGACGGACTGGGAGGGGGAACCAGAGTGACGACTTGGCAGAATAAGTGGCCGGGTGGGCAGCGTTCGTCCTGTTGCGCCGTCAACTGATCAAGGCAGGTCATCAACAAAATGCGCCTCGGGTGCCCGGCCCGCTCACCCCCTCCCCAGCCCTCTCTGCGAGCTGTCCCAGTCCCCCCTCAAGGGTGAGGAAGCATAGGAACCTAAATGGTAACTGCTCAGCGGGTGAAGTCAGGCATGATAACATCGCCTCGAAAAATGCTAACCAGTCCATGCCAGACATTCAATCCTTGCTTGTGGCAGGTCGAGATGTAGCTCCGGATTCGGGCGAAGTGCTGGCCACCTTCCTCAGATCGGAAGCCTCCTGAGACTTTGCGCTTCACACACCAGGGACGCACATCACGTTCAGCTTGGTTATTGTCAAACGGCACACCTTCGTCATGCAGGAAGCGCAGCACCGCCTCGCGGTGCTGCTGACACCTGAGCGCCAGATTCCGTCCCGGCGTCTGTTTGGTCCGGCCTCGTCGCCCTGGGATGGGCGGTGATGCGGGATTGGCCTGAAGCCCTGCGGCCAGCAGGGCGTCGAATCGGTGATTGAAGGCCGACTCGATCTCGGGCGTCAGAGTGCCGCTTTTCTGCTGGTGGTACACCAGGCGCAGCGCGTTCCGGAGTTCCCCCGCCCAGACCTGACCGTGGTTCTCTGCCAGACCTCGCAGTTCACGCAGCAGATGCGCCCCACATAGGGCGTGCCGCGCGGGGAGTTTGAAATAGG
>JANXWI010000089.1 GCA_025351205.1 Deinococcus sp. | reverse complement strand
AGGCCGCACAGGTGTGCCAGCAGCCACTCGCCGCTCTCGGTGTCGGTGAAGCTGGAATGCCCCGGCTTCTGGACCGGCAAGTTGGGGTCGTCCACAGCGGTCAGCAGGGGATTCTCCGGGTGAACCTCATAGGGGCCGTGTAGATCGCGGCTGCGGGCCACCGTGACAGCGTGCTCCCAGCTCGTTCCGCCCTCGGCGGTGACCAGGTAATACCAGCCGTTCCGTTTGTAGATGTGCGGCCCCTCGACCACGCCGATCTCGGTGCCGGTGAAGATGATCTCGCGTGGCCCGACCAGCCGTCCCTCGGCGGGGCTGTACTCCTGCAAGACGATACCTGCAAACGCATTGCGGCCAGGGCGGTGGTCCCAGACCATGTTCAGGAACCACTTTCTGCCGTCTTCATCGTGAAAGAGGCTGGGGTCAAAGCCGCTGCTGTTCATGAACGCCGGCTCGCTCCAGGGGCCTTCGATGCTGGGCGCAGTGGTCAGGTAGTTGTGGCTGTCCTTGAACGCCTCTCGCACGCCCCAGCTCTTGACGTCGGTGTAGATCAGGTGAAACTGCTCGCCGTCGTGGCTCAGACACGGCGCCCAGATGCCGCCCGAATCGGCGTTGCCGCGCATATCGAGCTGTGAGAGTCGGTCCAGCGGGCGGGCCGCCAGTCGCCAGTTTACCAGGTCGCGCGAATGGTAGATGGCCACGCCCGGCCACCACTGGAAGGTGCTGGTGGCAAGGTAGTAGTCGCCCCCCACCCGCAGGATGCTGGGGTCAGGATGAAAGCCGGGCAGCACGGGGTTGGTGACGATCACGGGCGTGGTCTGGTCAGACGCGGGGAGGGGTAAAGTCATAGAAAACTTCCTTTCGGTTGCCGGGCCTGGACAACAAAGTCCCGGTACCATTGCCCGGACTGTTTGAGGGTCCTGACCTGGGTGCCAAAGTCGACGTGCACGAGGCCGAAACGCTTGTCATAGCCCTCGGCCCACTCGAAATTGTCCATCAGCGACCAGGCGAAGTACCCGGTTACCTTCGCGCCGCCCAAGGCAGCTTCACCGAGCGCTGCCAGATGCGACTGGAAGTAGCGGGTCCGGGCCTCGTCGTGAACGGTGCCGTCTGGAGTCACCCTGTCTGGATAGGTCGCGCCGTTCTCGGTGATGACGATGGCCGCCGGGTGATACTCTCGTTGCAAGCGCAGCGTCAGGGCGGTCAGGCTCTGCGGCGCGACCTCCCAGCCGAAACCGGTGTACTCGCTCTCTGGCTGCTTCACGGTTCTGGCGTGCGGCCAGGGCGCGTCCGGGGCGTCCTGCACCACGTCGCGCGAGTACATGTTCACGCCCAGAAAATCGGTGGCGGCGGCGATGGTCTCCAGGTCGCCCGGCTGCACCGTGCCCTGCGCCTGTGGGCTGTTGAGTCCCAGCAACCCCACCAGGTCTTGCGGGTAGCCGCGCCCGTACAGCGGGTCGAGATACCAGCGGTTGAGAAAGCCGTCCTGACGCCGGGCAGCGGCCACGTCTGCTGGCTCATCCGTGGCCGGAACACTCTGGGCGAGATTGAGGGTGATGCCCACCTGGGCCTGCGGGACGACGCTGCGGATGGCCTGCACCGCCAGCCCGTGCGCCAGCAGCAGGTGATGTGCGGCCCGGTAGCTGGCCGCGAGGTCGCGTGTTCCGGGAGCGTGGACGCCTGCCCCGTGGCCCAGGTAGGCCGCCACCCAGGGTTCGTTGACGGTGATGAAATTCCCCACCCGGTCTCCCAGCGTGCGGGCGATCAGCGCCGAGTAGTCGGCAAAGGCGGAGGCCGTATCGCGCACGGGCCAGCCGCCTGTGTCCTGTAGCGCCTGCGGCAGGTCCCAGTGGTACAGCGTCAGCCAGGGCGTGACGTTGCGGGCCAACAGGCCATCGACCATCCGGCTGTAAAAATCCAGTCCGGCGGGGTTGATCTTGCCCCGTCCGGCGGGCAGCACCCTGGGCCAGGCCACGCTGAAGCGGTAGGCATTGACCCCCAGGCTGGCGATCAGGTCGAGGTCGCTCTCCAGGCGGTGATAATGGTCGCAGGCCACGTCGCCGTGCTCGGCCTTCAGGACCTTGCCGGGCGTGCGGCAGAAGGTGTCCCAGATGCTGGGGCCACGGCCATCCTCAGCTGCGGCCCCCTCGATCTGATAGCTGCTGGTCGCCACGCCCCAGGCGAAGCGGGCCGGAAAACGGGCGGGATCTGGAAACTCAGTCATCTTCAGTCCTTCACGGCGCCGCTGGTCAGGCCGGAGATGACCTGACGACTGGCGAACAGAAACACGATCAGCAGAGGCACGACCGTCAGCAGCACCAGCAGCATCACCGCGCCGTAGTCGAGGTTGGTGCCCATGTTCGGGTCGCTGATCTTGCGCAGTTCCAGTGGCAGGGTGATGGTGTCGGTGTCGCTCAGCTTCATGATCAGGGCACCTTTAAAGTTGTTCCAGGAACCCACGAAGGTCACCACGCCCAGGGTGGCCAGGATGGGCCGGATGAGCGGCACCACCACCCGGCGGTAGATGCCAAACTCGCTGGCCCCGTCGAGCCTCGCGGCCTCGATCAGCTCCCTGGGCAGCGCCGAGCCGATGTACTGGCGCATCAGGAAGATCCCGAAGGCGTTCGCCATGCCCGGCACCCACAGCGCCCTGGGCTGGCCGATCCAGTGCAGCAGGTTGTTCATCACCAGAAAGCTGGGAATGTCCATGACCAGCGGCGGAATAAACATGGTGCCCAGGATGCAGGCGAACAGGACCCGCTTTCCCCGGAACCCGTACATGGCAAAGGCGTACCCGGCCAGCGAGCAGAAGAACAGGGTGGTGAGAGTGGTCATGGCCGAGATGTACAGGCTGTTCCAGAGGTAGCGCAGCACCAGCCCGTCAGTGGCGGCCCACAGGCCTTTGACGTTGTTGGCGAACGACTCACCGAACCACAGGCTGGGCGGCACCACGAAGATCTGGTCGGCCTTGAGCGAGGACCAGATGAACATCAGAAAGAAGGGAAAGACCGACAGCAGGCAGGCGAGCGCGATGAGCACGCCGAGCGGCAGGCGGCCCAGGAAGCCCGGCAGGGCGCGGCGGGGCGGGATGCTTGGTGGTTTGCTTCTCCTCGGGGCCGTCGTCATGCGCGCCCACCCCCGCCGCGCGAGAACAGGAAATTGTTGACCATGCTGAGCACGAAGATGGCCAGAAAGAGGAGCCACGACATGGCCGAGGCGTAGCCCATGTCCTGATCCCTGAAGGCAGTGTTGAAGATGTGCATGGCGGTGGTCAGGCCCGCGCCGCCGCTGCCGCCGTTCTCGCCGACCAGGATCAGCGGCTCCTCGAACAGCTGCATGTTGCCCACGATGGTCAGGGTGAAGGCGTAGAACATCATCGGGCGCAGCAGCGGCAGGGTGATGAACCAGAACTTCTGCCAGCCGTTTGCGCCGTCGACGGTGGCCGCCTCGTACACGTCGTCGCTGATGGCCTGGAGGCCCGACAGGTACAGCACCACGTTCCAGCCGTAGTAGCGCCAGAACACCACGCCTGCCACGGAAACCGGCACCAGCGACGGGTTGCCGAGCCAGCGCACCGGGTTCACGCCAACAAAATGCAGCAGATAGTTCAGGAGGCCCAGGCGCTCGCTGTAGAG
>JANXWI010000086.1 GCA_025351205.1 Deinococcus sp. | reverse complement strand
CTGATCTGGATGCTGAACAACCGGGGCGCGACGGTCACGCTGCTCAACAGGGCGTCGCGTGACATGGCGGCGCTGCTGGCCCATCAGGACGCCGTGGTGGTTGCTGTGGGGCAGGCGGGTCTGCTGCGGGCCGAACACGTCCACAGCGGTCAGGTGGTGATCGACGCCGGAATCAACGTGACGCCAACCGGCGTGGTCGGGGACGCGGCCCCGGAGGTGGCAGGCGTGGTGCGGGCCATCACCCCGGTTCCGGGCGGCGTCGGCCCCCTGACCAGCGCCCTGATGTTCCAGAACCTGCTGCGGGCCATGAGAATGCAGCGCGGCGAGAGCGTGGAATAGTGTGAGATCAGGATAATTTGTTTCAGATTAGTCGAAAACGACATGATCAATAATTTGAACGATTTTTCGGCTTTGAATGCTGTGAATCAGAATGGTCTCGTCCAGAGCATTTGTCAAAAAGGCTTTCTCTTTTTGACCGACTGGAGCGGGCAGGCGTGCCCAGGCGCGTCCGTTCTGCCCAAGACAGAAGTGAATTTAGTGGAGCATTGGGCATGATGGAGCTGACAAAAGGCAGTTGTTTTGGCAGTGGAATTATGACAAATGCTCTAGTCCGGCGCGGCTCTGAGAACAGTTGATGTTGGGCGGGCAGATGATCACAGCGTCGAATGGAGTCGTCTCTTGCCCCTCCCCCTTGACTGGCACAGCCGCTTGCGGAGGGGGGAGGCTGGGAGGGGGTGGGCGGGCCGGGCGTTCCAGACGACGTTTCCCCAATTCCCCCGAACCTGAAACACTGACCGCTCCGAACCCCCGATCTCAGTCCGTCGGCAGCATTCCACTCGGCAGGTCACGCTCGTCTTCCTGTTCGCGCCGCTTCCCGCTGCGGTTCTTCTCGAAGCGGTAGAACACGCTGGGCACGATGTAAAAGGTCAGCAGGGTGCTGGTCACCACGCCGCCCAGAATCACGATGCCCAGGCCGCGCCGGAACTCTGCGCCGTCGCCCTGGCCCAGCACCAGCGGAATGGAGATGACCAGCACCGTCAGGGTGGTCATCAGGATCGGGCGAAACCGGAGCTGGGCCGCCTCGACCAGCGCGTCGAAGATGGGCTTGGTCTTCATGCGGTCGGTCACGAATTCCAGGTACAGGATGGCGTTCTTGGTCGCCAGCCCCAGCAGGATCACCATGCCCAGAATGGTGATCACGTCCAGGCTGGTCTTGAACAGGAACAGTGCCCAGACCGCGCCCACGATGGCGAGCGGCACCGGCAGCTGGAGGTACAGCGGATAGCGGAAGCTGTTGAACTGGCTGCCCAGCACCAGGTAGGTGAGCAGAATCGCCAGCACCAGCACAATCGGGCCGTAGAACACCAGGTCGCCGGTCAGGCCCGCCGAGCCAAACGCACTGGCGTTGCCCAGGCTCACGCCGCCCGTGAGCAGCCCCGCCGCCCCGACCTGCTTGATGAGCGTGGTCTGGTAGGCAAAGGGGCTGGGCGCGCCCGGTGCCAGGTTGATGTCGAGCGTGGTGGTGTAGGCCTTGTTGAAACGGTTGAGGGTGGCCGGGGCCTGCTGGAGGCGGAAGCTGCCCAGGCTGGAGAGCGGCAGGTTGGCCCCCAGAGTCTGCGAATACACGGTCTGCGACAGCAGCGCCTGCTCGTTGCCCACCAGCGCCGGGTTCAGCTTGACCACGATGTCCACGCTGGTATCGCCGTCGCGCAGGGTTCCGGCGGTGCTGCCCTCGTTGTAGCTGCGCAGCGCGTTGGCGAGGTCGCTGGTGGTCAGGCCGCTGCCCGAGAGCTGGGCGGTGCTGGGCACGAAGTTGCGCTCCTGGCGGGTTTCCGAGAGGCTGCTCTTGAGCGTGGCGATCTCGGGCTGGCGCGAGAGCAGCGCCACCACCTTGCGGTTGGCCGCAATCAGAGCGGCCTGATTGGGAGCGGTCAGCGCCAGGCTGATGTCGGCGCTGCCGCCGGGGCCGTTCTGCTGCGCCCCGACCACCAGATTGCTGCCGGTCACCGCCGTCCCGATGGGCGTCAGCGCCTTGCGGTACACCTCGATCAGCGAATCGATGGGCTGCCGCTCGGCCTTGGGCAGTAGGGTCACGTCGAGCTTGGAACTCTGGCCCGACACGCTCGTGGACACCAGCCGCACCTCGGGCCGCGCCAGCAGGTAGCGTTCCAGCCGTGAGGTCACGGCATTTGTCTGGTTCAGGTCGGCGCTGGGCGGCATGGTCAGGGTCACGCTCAGCTGCCCGGTGTCGCTCTTGGGCGTGAAGGCGAAGCCCACCCCCTTCAAGGGAATGATGATGCTCGCCAGAAACAGGAAGCCCACGAAGATGACCCAGCCGTTGCGCGGCAGCAGGTACGCGATGCTGCGGGCGTAGGCGGCGGCCACCCGGCTGACCACGGCGTCGGTGGCGGTGTGCAGGGTGTTGGTCAGCGCCTCCAGGAAGGCGTACAGCACCGTCAGGACGTAGCGGATCAGAGCTACAGCGAGAGGAAGGAGGGCAATGGCAATGATCGTCACCACAACGCCAATCAGAACCTGTCCGATTCCCGCTCTACCAGCAGCCAGAAGACGGGTCGCCCGGTAGACGATCAGAATGACCAATGTGGTGAGGCCCCACGGTCCCAACACGACGCGGCGAGAGTAGGCCCACCTGACCATCTCAGGAAGCCGGGTCAGCCGCTGCCCGAACCCGCGCCAGCTGATCGGCCTGGAGTCGGTGGTGTACGCCATCCTGACCGTCAGGAACAGCAGCGATTCCAGCCAGCTGAGCGTGATGGCCGCCGCCAGCCCCAGCCCGAACTGCCGGAAGAACTGGCCCAGGATGCCCGGCATGAAGCTCAGCGGAATGAGCACCGCCAGCAGCGAGAAACTGGCCGCCGTGACCGCGCTGAACACCTCCGAGCCGCCGATCAGCACGCTGCGCACCAGCCCGTAGCCCTGGTCGCGGTAACGCTGCACGTTCTCGGCCACCACGATGCTGTCGTCCACCACGATGCCAATCGCCACGATGATGGCCAGCAGGGAAATGATGTTGAACGTGAAGCCCATCAGGCTGTACAGCAGCGGCGCGGCGCTGACCGAGATGGGAATGGCCAGCACCACCGCGAACACGGTGTTCAGGCGGCCCAGGAACAGCAGCACCACGAAGCCCACCGCCGCGATGCCGATAAAAAATTCCTTGTAGGTGTCGTTGACCGAACTCTTGGTCTGGCGGGTGTCGTCGGACGCCGCCAGCAGCTGGTACCCGGCAGGCAGCCTGAGCTTCTCGGAGGCGGCGCGCACGCTGTCGGCCACGCTCACCGAGTTGCTGCCCGAGGCCTTGCGGATGCTGATCAGGACGGCGGGCTTGCCGTTCAGCCGGGCGTAACTGCTGGCGTTCTCGGCGGTGTCGCGCACCGTGCCGATGTCGGACACCCGGACGCCCCTCTGCGAATCGACCAGGATGTTCTGCACGTCCGCCGTGCTCGTCGGCGTGGCGCGGGTGGAAAAGCCCACCGAGCTGCCGTTCTGAGAAATATTCCCGGCGGGCAGGTCGAGTGCGGACGCCTGGATCGACGCGATCACGCGGGCCGGGGTCAGGTTGTAGCTCTGAAGGGCCTGCGGGTCCAGGAGAACTTGTACCTGACGGCTGGGGCCGCCCGAGACGCTCACGTCGGCCACGCCGGTCTGCCGCTCCAGCAGGGGCTTGAGCGTATCGGTGGCGTAGGTGTTGAGGTCGCTGATGCGGGCCGCGCCGCCCAGCAGTGACAGGGTGATGATCGGCTGGGCGTTGGGGTCGAACTTCTGCACCACCGGCGCGTCGGCGCTGCTGGGCAGCAAACCCCGGATGCCCGCCACCGCCTGACTGACCGCGTTCGCGGCGCTGTCGATGTCGGTGCCGTTGGCGTAGGTGATGATCACCGCGCTGCGCCCACTGACCGAGGTGCTGCTGATGTCCGACACGCCCGAGAGCGTGCTGAGCGCGTCCTCGATCTTGCGCGAGATGTTCAGGTCCACCTGATCCGGGGTCGCGCCCGCGTAGGTGGTCGAGACCGCCAGAACGGGCACCGAGAAATTGGGCAGCAGGTCCACGCCCAGTTTGGGAATGCTGATGAGGCCCAGCAGCACCACAGCCACGAAGATGCCGATGGAAAACACGTAGCGGCTGACGCTGAACCCGATGGCCGGATTGATTCTCGGCTCCTGATGGTTAAGGGTCACGGGCAGCTGGTTTTTTCGGAGATTGACCGGCAGGTTCGGGCCGGGCTGGTTCGGGCCGGGCTGGTTCGGGCCGGGCTGGTTTGAATCTGGCAATTCGGGCTGGCTCATGGCTGCGCTCCTGCCGGGCTGGTGCTCACCGCAGCGCCGTCGGCCAGGCTGGGTGGAACAGGGCTGATGACCGTGTCGCCTTCGTTGAGACCGCTGACCACCGCGCTGTCGCCCGACTCGGCCACGATGCCCACCGCCGTCTGCCGCGCCACGCCGCCCGCATTCACGAACACCACGTTGCTGCCGCCGGTCTGCTGGATGGCCGACACCGGAATCCTCAGGCCAGCCACGCCGCCCCCACTTCCGCCGCCCAGTTTGAGCGTGTAGCGTACCTGCACCGCCGCGCCCACCGGCAGGCTGCCTCCTGTACCTGGAACGCCGTCCAGGCGCACGCTGATGGGCACCAGGCGGTCTGTTCCGGCCACCCGGTCACCCTCCTTGACCCGCCCGGTCAGCTTCTGGTCGCCGTACTGGATGTTCAGGGGCGTTCCGGTGGGCAGCCCGGCGGCCTCGGCGGGCGCAACCCCGAAGTCCACGCTCAGCGCCGAGGTATCGACCAGCCGGAAGGCCGTGCTGCCCGTCTGCACGTACTCGCCCACGCCCAGGGGCAGGGCCGCGATCACCCCGGCAAAGGGCGCACGGATACTCGCCTTGCTCAGGTTGGACTGCGCCTGTGACAGGCTGGCGCGGGCCTGAGCCACCTGGTTTTGCAGCAGCGGCAGGCTCAGGGTTCCGCCCTGGCCGTTCTGGTTCAGGGCGTTGCGGGCCTGGGCCAGCTCGGATTGCGCCTGGGCCAGGGCCGCCTGCGAGGCGATCAGGTCGCTGCGCGAGACGCCCCCCAGGCCGTACAGGTCACGGTTGGCGGCCTCCTGCTGCTGGGCCTTCTGTAGGTTGGCCTGCGCCGAGGCCACGCTGGCCTGAAGCTGGCCGCTGTTCTGGCCGGTGTTGCGGCTGCCCTGCTGCAAGTTGATCTGGGCGTTCTGAAGCTGCAACCGGGCACTGTTCACGCTGTCGCGCAGGGCCGTGTCGCTCAGCAGTACCACCGCCTGCCCCGCCTCTACCCGGTCCCCGACCTGCACCAGCACCCGCCCCACCGCCCCAGGCGCCTGGGCCGCCACATTGCTGTCGCGGCTCGACTTGACCGTGCCGCTGGCCGTGCGGCTCACGCTCAGGCTGCCCGACGTGGCCGCCACCACCTTCACCTGGAGGGTGGTGGTCTTGGACGGCGCGGCGTCGAGATTGTTGCCCTTCGGGGCGGCCTGAGCCGCCGTAGCTTTGGTAGCCGTGCCCTGGGTAGCCGTGCCCGCCGCGCCGGGCTTCTGGCAGGCCACCAGCAGCAGCGGGCCGCACAGCAGGGCCAGCAGGAGCCTTCCTGTCCGTCCGGTCATCTCACTTCACCAGTCCCGTCAGGTCCTGCCCGGAGGCCACCGACAGGCCCGCCAGCGCCTTCCAGAGACCGTCCTGAGCCTGGCTCAGGGTCAGCTGGGCCTGCTGCACACTCACCTGGGCCGTCTGCACGTCCACGGCGGCGGCGGTTCCGGCCTTCAGGCGGGCCTGGGTCTGAACAAGCGTGGTCTGGCTGGCAGACAGGGCGGCCTGCGCGATGCCCACCTGCTGCGCGGCGTTCTGGGCGCTGCGGTAGCCGTCACGCAGCGTGGTCTGCGCCGACTTCTGGGCGTCTTGCAGGGTGCGCTCGGCGTTGGACAGCGCGGTGCGGGCGTCCTGCAAGGTGCGGGCCGGGGTGTAATCGTTGTTCGACAGGTCGACCTGCTGCCTGGCGCTCTCCACGCCCTGGGCCGCCTGCTGCACGCTACTCAGCCGCGATTCCAGGCCGCTTTGCAGGTTCGCCAGGCTGGTGCTCAGCACCGTGGCCCTGGGCAGCGCCACGAGTTTCAGGTCACCGCTCAGGCCCAGCGTCTTGGCAAGCTGGGCCTCCAGAATCGGCTGCTGGGCGCGGGCATCGGCCAGTTCCTGAGCGTTGGTGTTCAGCGAGTTCTGGGCTTTGGTCACGTCGAGCGCGGTGGCGGTCCCGGCTTTCGCCCTGGCCTGGGTGATCTGGAGCTGGCGGGTGTTCAGCGTCACCTGTGCCGCGTTCAGGTCCACCTTCAGCGCCGTCTCGTAGGCCGCCACGTAGCCCGTCACCACGCTGCTCATGACGTTCAGGCGGGTGGCCTGCACGCTCAGAGCCGCGCTCGCCAGCCCCTGCTGGGCGCTGAGCTTGCCGGTGATCAGGCTGGTCGGGTCGGCTGCCGTGGCCGCCGATGTGGCCTGTGCCTTCTGCAAGTTGGCGCGGGCCGTACTCAGGTCGGGGCCGCTGCTCAGGGCGCGGGCCACGGCGGCGGGCAGGTCGAGCGCGGTCTGGGCCACGGCCCCCTGGGCGGCGCTGCCCAGCAGCAGGGTCAGCAGCAGGGTGGTGAGCGCAGGTTTCGGGCGGCTCACAGAAGTGTTGTCGGCGCTGTTCTTGATGGCTGTGTTCATGGCTGGCCTCCGGTGCTGGCAGACGGATCGGGAAGGGGTTGGACGGCGTTCGGCTGGGCGTCTTGCCGGCGGGAGGCGTCGGCCTGGCCAGCAACCGGGCTTTGAAGATCCGAAACGGCGATCAGCGCGGGTGAAAACTCGGCCACGGCCACGCTCAGGCTCAGGCTGGCGAGGTAGGCCGCGTTGACCGCCGAGTCGAGGGTATTCCGGGCCTGGAGCACGTTCAGCTCGGCCTGCTGGGCGTCGAGGGCGGTCGCGAGTCCGGCCTGGACCCTCGCCTGGGCGCTGCTCAGGGCCGTCTGGGCACGGACGAGCAGGGTGCGCGGCGCGGCCAGCCCGATCAGCGCGCTCTGAAGCTGGGCGTATTTCTGGCGCACGTCGAGGTCCACGCTTGAGCGCGCGCTGCTCAGCGAAAGCGCCGCTAAGGTCAGCGAGGTCTGGGCGCTCTGCACCGCCGCGTCGGCCACCGGATTGAGAATCGTGTAGCTGCCCGACAGCCCCAGCGCCAGCGAGGTGGGCGGAGGGGTGCCGCTCTGGTTCAGCGGCAGGCTGACACTGGCGCTCAGCTGCCCGGTCTTGAAATTCAGCGAACTGCCCAGCGAGCTGCCCGCCGTTCCGGTGCCGCTGGCGAGCTGCCCGTACTGCACCTTGAGGCTCAGGTCGGGCAGGGCGCGGTCCAGCTTCGCGGCCTCCAACGCGGTCTGGGCGTCAGACTGGTTGCTCAGTGCCTTGAGAATCTCGCTGCGGCCCTGGGCGGCGCGGGCCAGCAGGGTGTCGAGTGGGGCCGGGGCCGCCGGAACAGCGGGGCGGCTGACGAGGTTCAGGTCGGCTGCATTCTGGCCCTGCGGCACGGTATTTTCACTCTGCGGCACGGTGCTCTGACCTTGCGGCGCAGCGCCCAGTCTGTCGGTGCCGAGCGTGTTGTACAGCTGGCGCAGAGCGTTGGCAAAGGTGCTGCCCGCGTCCTGCACGGCGACTGCTGCCTGTTCAGCGCTGGCCTGGGCCGAGAGCAGGGTCTCCTGGGTCAGCACGCCTGCCCCCTGCTGGGCGCGCGAGACCTCCAGCTGCCGCTGCGCCAATCCCTGCTGCTGGGCGGCGAGGTTCAGGCTGGCCCGCGCCTGCTGGGCGCTGAAATAGCCCTGCACCACGCTCAGCGCCAGCGCATTCTGACCGTCGCGCTGGTCCAGGCCCGCCCGCTCCAGGCTGCGCGTGGCGAGCAGCACGCTGCCCTGGGCGCTGCTCCACGGCAAGACGTTGGCCCCCGCCTGGGCGTTCAGGGTGGTGCCGCTGGTCCAGTCGCCGTCTATCGGCGCTTTCACGGCGTTCAGATCCGCGCCCACCGACAGGCTCAGTCCCGCTCTGGCGCGGGCGGCGTTCAGGTTCTGCTGCGCCGAGAGGTATTGCAGCGCCGCACTCTTCCAGCCGGGAGCCTGGGTCAGCTGACCCAGAGCCTCGCGCAGCGAAACCTGGGTGGCTGGCACTGGGGTCTGTGTCGCCGGGGTCTGTGTCGCCGGGGTCTGGACAGCTGGAGTCTGTATTGCCGGGGTCTGGACGGGGGCCGCCGGAGCGGGTGAAACCGGAGCCGACTGGGTTGGCGTGGTCTGGGCCGGAGCGGTCTGGGCCGGAGCGGGCTGGGCCGGTGCAGTCTGGGCTGCCGCCAGCGGGCCGAGCAGCAGGGCCAGCGTGAGTGGAACCGGAACGGGGAAACGTGCGGTCATGAGGCCTCCTGTGGCCGGGATGGGGACGGAGCGGGAACGTTCGCGCGCTCCAGATAGCCCTGCTGAAGCCGCCGCATCAGGGCCAGGTGGACCGAGAGCTGCTCGTCCGAGAGCACGGTGAAGGCGTCGCGCTGAACCTGCTGCCACAGGTCGTTGACCTCTTGCAGCACGGTGCGGCCACGGGGCGTCAGCCTGACCATCACCACCCGGCGGTCCTGCCCGCTGGGGCCGCGCTCGACCAGTCCCTGCGCGGTCATGCGGTCGATCAGGGCGGTGGCGGTGGCGGGCGGCACGTCCATGCTGCGGCTGACGTCGCTCATGCTCAGGCCCCCCTGATGCGGCGCGGCAATGCCGGGGTGCCGCCCGTCAAGCAGGTTCAGGACCATCAGGTGCGGCGGGTGCAGTTCGTGGCGGGCCGTCAGGTCACGCATCGCCTGCTGGGCCAGCCAGAGCATTCCCATCTGCAATTCGAACACCTCCGCGAGCATGTCCTGGCGCGGGTCGGCCAGTGATGGGTCAGATGGCAGCGCCACCGACGCTGCGTCCCGATCTGTTTCAGAATCCGAATCTTTCACGACTCAAAGTATTTGGAAGCCGAACGGTCTGGGGTGTGCCGTCTTACATTCACCGGGTATCCGTTCAGCTGGCCCCGGCTGTCAACCTGACCTCATCCTGCCTGCTCGCCTGTGAACGGGGTGACGGCAGGCTGTGAACGGTGTGTGAAGATGCCGGTCTGAAGAAAGCGTCTGCGGTCAGTCCAGCGTCAACCGATCAGGACGGGTCCTAATGATCAAACTTCCTGGGATGCTCGGCCCGTTTCTCCCTCACCCCCTCCGCAAGCGGCTGTACCAGTCGCTGCGCGAGGCCCCTCTCACGCAGTGGTAGAGGGGAAAGAACACCTAATTAGATCGGTTGACGGTGGTCCAGACATTCACAGTCAGGTACTCCCGCCGCCCACCCTTTTCGCCCTGTGATCTCGTCACCTTTTCGCCGTAATAGCCTGCTATGCTGCGTCCATGCCCTGAACTGGGTCCTCAGTCACAGCCTCCGCCAGACACCGCCACGGGTGTTCGGACAGGAGGCTTTTCTTTTTGGATCGGCGCGGCTGTGAAGGCCAGGGCAGCGCCGTGAACCAGCGA
>JANXWI010000264.1 GCA_025351205.1 Deinococcus sp. | reverse complement strand
TGCCAGAAGACCTCGGTATAGCCCACCAGTTCGCCGCTGGGCAGGTGTTCAGCGGCATACAACAGCCGTTTCTCGCCGCTGGCCTCCATCACCTTCTGCCGACTGGCGACCATTGAGGGCGTGACCTTCCAGTCGTCGAAGTCGAGGTCGCCTCTGGGCGCGGTGTTCATGACCTCCATGATGGCTGCCACCCGTTCCAACTCGTGCTCGGGAACGTGGGTGAAGCGGTGCAGAGCGTAGGCGTCGCTCTCTGGCCGCTGAACCCAGTGTTGCAACTGATCCTGATCGAGGGCGTACAACGTCAGCTCACTGATGCTCATGGGCAGGGCCGCCTTCGCCCGCAGGCCCGCCGCAAACACTTCGCCCTGCGGAGAGCGCGTGGAAGTCGCCACGTCGTAGGTGGTGCGCCCCAGGTCCAGCGCCACCTGCCCGGCCCTCAGGGCCAGCGCCCGCCCCAGCCCCCGCCGCCGAAACTTGGGATGAACCGTGATTCCCAGGTAACACTTGTCGGTGTTCTGGCCGAGCGCGTACCCCAGATAGGCCCGCCCGACCAGCCGACCCTCCAGGCGGGCCATCACCACTCGCTTGCCTTCGTCTTCGGCAGCGTGCCCGAGTTCCTGCGCTCCCGATTCGGCCACCGGGGGCGGGTCCTCTGGCGCTGCGAAGACGGCGCATTCGGCGTCGTGCCGGGCGATTTCCAGGCGCTCCTCGAAGCCCAGGGTGGTGGGGTCATGCACGGTCAGGGTGAGTGAAGGGGGCATGCTCCAGTGTGCGGCCCAGGCGGTCAGCTGCGCATCTGCCAGATGGCGGAGGGAGTATTCACAGCTACCGCTGTTCCGAGGCCAGCACGCCGCCCGTCTGCCCGCTCACCTGAAAGCGGTAATGGGCCTTTTCCAGCCGAGTCCAGGCCACCCGGAACCCCTGGCAGGCACCGGGCAGGGCCACCGCGTTCATGCCGGGGTAGCGGGCGTTGTCCTGGCGGTACTCTTCCAGGCTGCTGGCGAGCAGGCCAGCGCAGTACAGCGCGGCGGCGCGTGCGGTGGCCTGCTGGGAAGTGCCCGCCTGGACACTCGACACGGAATTGGCCTGTGCCCGCTTCAGGGCCGACACCTGGGCCTCCAGCGCGCTGATCCGTGCCTCCAGCGCCTGCATTCTGGCGACCTGCCCGGCAGAAACCTCGGGGCGGGAACAGGCGGTGAGCATGAACAGCAGAATCAGCGGCAGAACAGACTTCATCGGGGCAGGCTACCGCAGCAGACGAAACGTTGCCTTCACCGTTGTTGCAGACCAGGGCCGCCCCCGCGCCGGTCATTCTTCGGGCCACAGACCCTTATTCTTCAGGCCACAGGTAGCCGTCGCTCCATGCCTCGCCGCGCCGGATGAACGGCACGCGCCCGCCCACCACGCGCCTTCCACCCTTGACCGCCGCCCGCACCACCAGCCGGGGATCGAGGCCAGGATGAATGGCCAGGGCCGCCCGCACCTCGTCGTGGATGTTCAGCGTCTCGCCGCTCGCCACGCTGTCGGTGCCCAGCGCCACCTCGGCGCCCGCCGCCGCGAACTGCTGCCAGGGAAAGGTGCCGCAGTGCAGGTTGCGGTTGCTGCGCGGGCAGGTGACCACCGGGCAGCCCGATTGCGCCACCACCGTGATGTCTTCGGGCGTCACGTTAACCATGTGAACCAGCGTCGGCCTGGCCTTCAGCACGCCCAGCCCCTCCAGATACGACACGGCGCTCAGCCCCGGCGCTGGCTCGCGCCCGATCACCTCGGCGATGCTCAGCTCGGTCCCCATGCGCTTTACGGAGGCCAGGAACGATTCGGCCAGCGGCCCGGCCCCGGTGGCGAACAGTTCGGCCTCGGAGGGGTGTTCCAGCACATGAATCTGCATCGGCAGCCCCTCGCCCGCCGCGTACTCGGCCAGCAGGCGGTGCAGGGTGTGAGACACGGTATGGGTGGCGTGCGGCGAGAGGCCCAGCCGCAGGCCGCCGGAGCGCTCCAGTTTGCGCCAGCCCTTGACGCGCTCCCGCGTGGCCTCGAAGGTGGCCTGGGCGGTGGCCGGGTTGGGGTCCAGCACTTCCCAGTACGCCACGCCGGGCACCTCGGACTCTTGCAGCAGCCACTCCAGCGTGTCCGCGTCCCAGACGATGTCGCCCATGCCCGCCGCGCCCGACGCCCGGATACTCTCCAGTCCCGACTGCGCCCCTTCCAGGCCACGCTGCGCCCGTCCGGCAATCGCCACCTCAGGTATCCAGCGGAAGTACGGCAGCGGCTGGAAGTCGTACAGGCTCATGTCGAGGTGCGTGTGGGCGTTGACGGGCGGCGGGGAGATGACCCTGCGAGGGGGCAGTTCACGCGCCTGGGGGTAGTTCTGGCGCAGCTCTGGGAGTGGCCCCGCCGCCGCGATGGTCTGGCCTGACACCACCACGCCGCCGCCTCTGATGGGGCTGCCCATGCCGGTGTAGAGGATGTCGGCGGCGAAGAGGGTCGGTTGGGTCATGGGGGCATGATAGCGGCGGCATGTCTGGGCGGGGGTTGCGGGTAAGTTGGTCTGTACTGCTGGGCTTTGGCTTTGGTTCTTCCTGGGTTTCGGGGAGCTGGGTGGAAAACGGTAGAATTGGGTGACCATGAACCTGCTTCATCTGCTGGACGACACCAGGTGTTTCGAGGTCATCCAGACCCATCGCTGGCCACAGGGGGGGGGCAGTGTCCCCACGGCCACGCGGACCAGATCACCAGACAGGGCCGGGACGAGCATCAACGAGCCAGACAGCGATACCGCTGTCTGGGATGTCAACAGAAGTTCGACGATCTCACGGGCACGGTGTTTGCGGGCCACCATCAACC
>JANXWI010000082.1 GCA_025351205.1 Deinococcus sp. | reverse complement strand
GTCACGTCGATGCCGTAGATCAGACCCAGGTCCACCACGTTGACCGGAATCTCGGGGTCCTTGACCACCTTCAGCGCTTCGAGAATCTGTGCCTGACTGGGGATGCCCTCGGCCACCGGCACGGTGCTTGGGTTGGTCAGTGCGCCGCTGCTCTCGCCCACGCTGGTATCTACATTGGTCACCGGGTTCATCTCTTCCGTGCTCATTTGGTCTCTCCAATTGGAAGCCCGTCCTGCACCCAGGCCAGCGTGCCGCCCGTCAGGTTGGTCACGTTGCTGTAGCCGTTGCCCAGCAGAAACTGGCCCGCCTTCTCGCTGCGGGCACCACTGCGGCACACCAGAATGATCTCGGCGTCCTTGTCAAGCGCGTTGTAGCTGCTTTCGAACTCGCTGAGCGGCATCAGGGCCGCGCCCTGAGCGTGAACCTCCTGGTATTCGTGCGCTTCGCGCACATCGACCAGCACCGCGCCCTGCTGCATGCGGTCCTGGGCCTGTATCGGGGAAATCTCGTTCATGCCGCCCAGCATACAGGTCCAGAGAAGATCGCAACCTGTGATGGGTGACTGTGATGACCTTCAAGGGTGCCCCGAAGTGATGCTGCCCGTTGGCTGCCGGGTGGAATTTGAGTACCTTATAGCTCCTGTTGCAAAACTCTGGGGCACCAAAATCCCTCCATTCCCGCCGCAAGGTCCTTTTCTTGGTACTTTCTCTGCTCGGTTAATCTGAAGATCAATTTCGACTTCCTTGGTTTCCGGTCTCAGTTCCCGGTCACATTCCCGGTCACATCGGCCCCGAGCTGCTTGAGCAAACCCAGCTCATCGCTGCTGCCCCAGCGCTCGACCAGCAGGCCGTTCTCGAAGCGGCCAATCTGCATGCCGCGCACGCTGACGTGTCTACCGGTGGGTGCGATCCCCATAAACTCGCCCTGATGCGTGCCCGTGATGGTATAGGCGAACGAGACGTGATCGTCGTCGGCGACCATCTGGTCCACGCCGATGTGCAGGTCTGGGAAGGCCGCGCGCATCATGCCGAAGAAAGCCTTGAAGCCCTGCGGCCCCGCCTCCTGGCCGGGTGCGGGATCGTGGTCCAGCGACCCTGGCGCGACGACCTCCGAAAAGTGGTCCAGCTGCCCGGTGTTGACGATCTCGCCGAAACGCTTGGTGGCCTCGATATTGGTCTGCTGGCTGCTGACAGGTCGGTGGCTGGCTGGCTGGTCATTTGTCGGTTGGGTCATGGCCCCATCGTGGCATGGACGATTGGCAGCTGGGCGAGCGGACGGTGAAGGTTCGGCCAGAGTGGGTCGGCTAAACTTCAGGGGTGCCGCTGCCCGCCCCCGACGTGACCCTGATTGACCTGCGCCCCGCCGAGTTGCGTTTCGCGGTCCCGTTGCCCGCCCTGCCCAACCGGGTGCTGACGGTGTCACTTGAGCAGATCGAGGAGGGCCAGCACACACTGACGCCCGGTCTGGGGCCGCTGCTGGTGATCTGCGAACGGGGCATACGCAGCACGCTGGCGGCGCGGATGCTGCGCGCGGACGGTCTGGACGCCTCGGCCTACGAGGGCGGTGTGCCTGCCCTGCTGCGCGAGAGTTCGGGAGGCTGATCAGAAGGCTGGGTGGTCTTTTTTGGACAGCCTCTGGCTGCCGCGCTAAGATACGTGGCGTTGTCTGCCCCCAGAGTCGTCTCGAGCGGTTCTGGCGCGTGCGGACCAATAGGTCTTCAAACCGAATCTTCATAAGGGGAGTACACATGATTAGCGTCACCGATTTGAGAAACGGCACCAAGGTACAGATGGACGGCGGGCTGTGGGAATGCCTGGACTACTCGCACCTGAAGATGGGGCGCGGCGGCGCGAAGGTGGTCACCAAGTTCCGCAACATGGAGTCCGGCAGTATCGTGGACCGCACCTTCAACAGCACCGAGAAATTACAGGACATTTTTGTGGAGACCAAGCCGATGCAGTACCTGTATAAGGACGGCGAGGATTTCATGTTCATGGACATGGAGACCTTCGACCAGATCTCGCTGCCCCCGGTGCTGGCCGGAGACGCGGCCAAGTTCCTCAAGGAGAACATGGAGGTCGAGGTCTCGATGTTCGGCGAGAAGGCCCTGAAGATCGTGCTGCCCAACCAGGTGATCCTGAAGATCGTCGAGACTGCCCCCGGCGTGCGCGGCGACACGGTGTCGGGCGGCACCAAACCTGCCCGGCTGGAAGGCGGGGCGCTGGTGCAGGTTCCCCTGTTCGTCGATCAGGACACCGAGGTCAAGGTCGATACCCGCACGGGCGAATATCTCAGCCGCGCCTGAACGCTTCCAGCAGTCCATGACGATGTGGGCCGCCCTCCGAGTGGGGCGGTTTTTTATGCCTGCTGGCCGTGCCTTCCGGTGCTGATGCTCGCGGCGTGACGCTGCACTCGCTCCAGGCAACGGGGCGGGGCATCGAACGTCCGGTATCCTGAAGCTGCTGAACAACCTGAAGCTGAATCATGACCAGGGGGCGGGGTCTGAAGGTTCCACTTCCAGGGTTCCGGTTACAATGTCCGAGTTTGCTGCCCCTCTGCACGCCTGGGCCGCCCGTTGAAGGAGCCGTTATGAATCCCAAAGACCTGAAAGAAATCCTGCGGGCGTTAGAGATCGCCGATGTGCGCGACTTCAGCCTGAAAACCGCCGACTATGACCTGAGCCTGCGCCGGGGAGCCGAGGCCCCTGTCTATGTGGCTCAGCCCCAGCAGGTGCAGCCCCAGCAGGCCCAACCACAACAGGTACAGCCGCATCAGGTGTTGCCACAGGCCGCCGCGCCCCAGGTTGCGCAGCCCACGGTTCCCGACGCCGCCCCGGTCACCCAGGCCGCGCCGGTCCCTGCGGTCACGCCCGGTACGCCGGTCAAGGCTCCCATCGTGGGCACCTACTACAGTTCCAGCAGCCCCGACGCGCCGGTGTATGTCAAGGTCGGCGACGCGGTGGCCGCCGGGCAGATTCTGTGCATCATCGAGGCCATGAAGCTGATGAACGAGATTGAGGCCGAGACGGCG
>JANXWI010000078.1 GCA_025351205.1 Deinococcus sp. | reverse complement strand
CCCCTCTCCCGCAAGGGGCGAGGGGGAAACATGTTCAAGTTGCCTAATTTGTTGGAGGAACACCCGATGACCCGCCCACACATCCACACCATCCACCACTCGCACTTCGGCTGGGACAACAGCCTGACGCCCACGCACCATGCAGCGCCCGGCGACACACTCGAATTCGCCATTCAGGACGCCAGCGGCGGGCAGCTGAACGAGCACAGCAAGAGGGAGAGGGGTCCACCGAGTATGCCGAACGCAATTCCCTTACTTGTTCACCGACAGCCGCTCGTACACGATGTTGTGAATCGGGTCGGTCAGCTCGGGCAGCCCGCCGACGAGCCGGTCCGACTTCATCATGTAGCGCACGTCGTGGTAGATGGGCACCCACAGGGCCTGCTTGTTCAGCGCGGCGAAGATGCTGGCGTATTCCTTCAGGCGGGCGGCACCCTGGGCCGGAACCACCATCTGATCGGCCCTCGCGGCGCGGGCGTCGAGCGCCTTGTCGCAGAAGAACGGCCAGTTCCAGCCGCCCGCTACAGCACTCTTGCAGCTCAGGATGGGCCAGTAGAAGTCGCTGGGATCGGGGTAGTCCTGCGTCCAGGCCATGCCGCCCGACCAGACCATCGCCGCCGTTTTGGGGGTGCTGGCGGCCTCGACCACCGTGCTCTGCGCCTGGCTCTTGATGCTGGCCCGGATGCCCACGGCGGCCAGGTCCTGCTGCAAGCTCTGCGCAATGCGCGGGTTGGGATCGGTGCTGGTGGTGTACAGCACGGTGTCGAAGCCGCTGGCAAATCCAGCCGCCTTGAGCAGCGCTTTGGCCGCCGCCGGGTCGTATTTGTAGCCCACCTCTGCCGCGTCGTAGCCGGGCATCAGCGGGGGCAGGTAGCCCTTGGCCTCCAGGCCGCGCCCGTTGATGATCCGCAGCACCTTGGTTTTGTTGATCGCCATGTTCACGGCCTGCCGCACCCGCACGTCTTTCAGCGGCCCCACGCCGGTATTCAGCGAAATGTACGAGGTGTTGACGTTGCTGCGCGACAGGATGTTGGCCTTGTACTTCGGGTCGCGCACCACCTGAAGGAACTGGGCGGGCGGAATGCCGTCTCCGAGCAGGTCCACCTCGCCGCGCGTGAGGCTCAGGAAGGCCACGCTGGGGTCCAGGCCCACCTTGACCGTCACCCTGTCGAGGTACGGCAGGCTCTGGAAAAAGTAATTCGGGTTGCGCTCGAACACCAGCTGCTGACCGCTGGGCCAGCTCGTGAGTTTAAACGGACCAGTGCCCACCGGCTTGTGACCGAAGTCTGCGCCCGCCTTCACCACCTCCTCCCTGGGCACGATGAAGGCGAAGTTCATCGCCATGATGTTCAGAAACGCGGCGTTGGGCGCGTCCAGGGTGATGGTCACGCCGTACTTGCCCACCGCCTTGAGGCCGCTGACCGTTTTGGCCTTGCCGTCGATGAAGGCCTGCGAACCGGCGATGCTGGTGTAGAAACTCTGCCCCGGACTCTTGGTCTTGGGGTCCAGCACGCGGGTCAGGGTGTACACCACGTCGCTGGCCACCAGTTCGCGCCCGTTCTGGAACTTGACGCCGGGGCGCAGGGTAAACGTGTATGTTTTGCCGTCGGCGCTCACTTTGGGCATGG
The DNA here is from genome assembly GCA_025351205.1 of Deinococcus sp. Lineage (GTDB taxonomy): Bacteria > Deinococcota > Deinococci > Deinococcales > Deinococcaceae > Deinococcus. Next base: position 2,505 of record JANXWI010000078.1, on the reverse strand, counting down.
CCGTCGCCAGCCGGGGAGCCAGTTTGGTGCTGCCCACCTCGTAATCCAGCAGGCCGTCGAACAGCATCTTCTCGATGGGCCAGTTCTGGAGGTCGTAACCGATGGCCGGGTCGAGGGTGGTCACGTCGTCCTTGTAGGACACGACCATGCTTCCGCCGCGTGCAGGAGCGGCCTGAGCAAGGGTGGATAGGGCGAGGACTGCGGCAAACAGAGCGGTTCGTTTCATGGAGCCTCCAAAGGTCGGGGTTGAGCGGTCAGGGTTTGAGTGGCACCACGACGGGCTTGCCGGAACGTCTGGGGGTGAACGTCACGCTCACGTCGTATTCCAGCGCGTCGGCCTGCTTGACGAGCGTGTCGGCGCGCGGGTTGAGGCTGGCCTGCTCCAGCTGGGACAGCCTGACCTTGCTGACGCTGCCGAGCAGCACGGTGCGCTTCACCGGACTCTGGGCGCGCACCAGTCGAAGCCCTTCACCTAAAGTTTCGGCCACCAGCGCTTCTAGGTAGTCCTGTTCCAGTCCCCCGGCACTTTCCTCGGTCAGCAGGGCCAAGCCCGCTTCAGACGGGGTGATGGTGCCGTCGTCGTTGCTGATCTGCTGCATTCTTGTGGCAAGCTGTGCCAGGTGGGCTGCGCGGTCCTGCGCATCATCTCGGTGTGTCATTGTTTTTCCCTCCCCTGTGCAGTTCGGATGGCCTCAGCCATTTCCACCACCTCGCCCAGCAACCTGAGATCCGCCTGCTCGCCCTGCTGTTTGTACTCCGCGTTGACGAGCAGCAGCTCGCCTGTGGACAGCCAGAGAAAATAGACTCTGGCCCCGCCCCTCAGACCGCCTCTGACATTGGGCTTCAGCTCCCAGACGCTGGGCAGATGGGCGAGCTTCTTGACGTAAGGCGAGTCTCGGCCTTTCGCGCGTACACCTTGGCACATGCGAATACATTCTGAGACGGTGGCCACATGTCCGGCCCTGTTCATGGCCAGCAGACACTCGACGATGCGGACGTGGCGCGCCTCTGGACGGCTGGGCAGGCGTGAATACACGAGGGCAGGCACGGTTAAGTTTAAACTTAACCAAGGCGGGAATCAACTGCTGCTTCAACTGCTGCTTCAAGTGCTGCAACTCTTCACCGGTACCGCACCCTCGGATCAATAAACGGCTGCACGAAGTCGGCCAGCAGGTTGGCGAGCGTAATAACGACGGCGCTGAAGATCACCACGCCCACGATGATGGGAATGTCGATCACCCGGATGGCGTCCCACACCAGCCGCCCCAGCCCTGGCCAGCCGAAGACGCTCTCGACCACCACCACGCCGCCCATGAAGGTGCCGATGTCGAGGCCGATCATGGTCACGATGGGCAGCGCGGCGTTGCGAAGCGCGTGCCGCAGCAGCACCAGCCGCGCGGTCTGCCCCTTGGCGCGGGCGGTGCGGATGTAGTCCTGGTTCAGCACCTCCAGCAGCTGCGAACGCATCATCCGGGCGTACCAGCCGGCGCCGCCGATGCCCAGCGTCAGAGCGGGCAGAAACAGGTGGCTCAGGCCGCCGTAGCCGCCCAGCGGAAACAGGGCGAAGCGGTAGGCCAGCAGGTACACCAGGCTCAGGCCCAGCCAGAACTGTGGGGCCGCCGCGCCCAGAAAGGCCAGCCCCATCACCAGCGTGTCGGGCCAGCGCCCCTTTTGCAGCGCCGCCCAGATGCCCAGCGGCAGCCCGATCAGCAGTTCCAGCGCGATTGCGCCCAGCATCAGTTGCAGGGTGGGCCAGATGCGCGAGGCCATGAGGCTCGACACCGGGCTGCCCTGCTTGTACGATCTTCCCAGGTCGCCCTGCACCAGCCGCCCCAGGTAGGCCCCGTACTGCCCCAGGAAGGGCTTGTCCAGGCCCATTTCGTGCCGGATGCTGTTGACTGTCTGCACGCTGGCGCTCGGCCCGGCCACCATGCGGGCGGGGTCGGCGGGCAGCAGGAAGACCAGCGTGAAGGTGATGAGCGAGGCGGTGAGCAGCACGAACACGCTCTGAATGAGGCGCGAGCCGAGAAAGCTGAGCATCAGACGCCTCCCTTCACTGACCACCACGGGGGTCCAGCGCGTCCCGCAGCCCCTCGCCCAGCAGGTTGAAGCCCAGCGAGGTGAGCAGAATCGCCGTGCCGGGGGCCAGCACCAGCCACGGAGCCACGGTCAGGTAACTCTGCGACTCGTTAATAATTCCTCCCCAGCTGGGCGTCGGCGGCTGCACGCCCACGCCCAGAAAGCTCAGGGTGGCTTCCAGCAGCACTGTGGTTCCCACGCCCAGCGACCCCCACACAAGCGCGGTGGGAATCAGGTGCGGCAGGATGTGCCGGGCCAGAATACGCCCGCTGCTGGCTCCAACGGCGTTCGCGGCCTCCACGAATTCACGTTCACGCAGCGAACTCACCTCGCTGTACACCACCCGCGCTATCGGCACCCAGTTGATCAGTGCGATCACCAGCGCCACGATCCACAGGCTGGGCTTCAGGATGGCGGTCAGCGCGA
>JANXWI010000054.1 GCA_025351205.1 Deinococcus sp. | reverse complement strand
AAGCGGCGCTGTCCTGACCAAGAAGGCGCGTTCTTGGTCAGGGCAGCGCCGTTGACGACGCTTGACCGCTCCGTTCTGCCCAAGAAAATGGAGGGACGCCCTGGCTGTTCTCTCGTACCGGAATTCGGACAACTGCTCTAGGCAGGGCCACCGCGAAGTCGGGAGCACCGTCTCCAGTTTTTGACAGCGAATAGACTCTGGATTACGGAGTGGGGGCGCATCTTCGACCCGCCCGCGCATGTTTCTTGCTACCCTGTTTTTTAATCAGGAGGTGGCGCACCGTGGAGTTCAAATTCAAATCCAGGCCGTCCAGGCGGGCCGATGACTCGCTGCTCCGGGTCAACCGCCAAGGCCTGACGGCCCAGCGCAGCCTGGGTCCCGACATGAGTTACCGGCGAGCGCCCCTCCTGCCTAAACCCCACGTCAGCCCCAGGCAACTGCGCCTTCAGCGCACCGAAAAGCAGCTCAGCGACTTCACCGTGTTACCCGTGGTGGCTCAGAGGCAGGCGCTGGCCCCGATGCTCGAAGGGTTTCAGCTTCAGCGAGATGTCCTGAGCCTGGAGGGTCCCACCTCCCACCGTCAAGGCCTGCAACGGCAGATTGGGGAGTATCAGGCCAGCCTGGGAGCGGGTTCACTGCAAGCCGGGCAGTATGAAGCGGCGGTGCAGCGGCAGGCCGACCTCCAGACGTCGGTGGCCCCCTTAACTCAGCGGCCCAGCACGCCCGCCCAGTGGAGCCAGGGCGGGCAGTGGGAAGTGCAGCGGGTGGCTCAACCGGGCAAACCCGGACGCACCATCAATCTGCGCGAACAGGAACAGTCGCAGCACCTGGGGCTGCTGCGAACGGTGGGCACCCAGCTGGGTCAGGGCTTCCGGGCCGATACCGGGCCAGCCGCGCAGCGCTACGCCGAGTACGGCGAGGCGCTGGCCCCTTTTCAGCGGCTGGGCAGCGGGACCGGACGGGCGGTGGTCACCACCGCTCTGATGCAGGTGCCGGTTTCGCAGCGCATCGCGCTGCAACGCGCCATCGACGACACCATTCAGCGCCAGCAGGCCTAGGAGACCGAAGACCGAGCCATTATTGGCCTGAACAGTCTGCAACGCCAGCTCGAACACCTTGATGGTCAGCCTGAACAGCCGCTGGTGGAGCGTATTCAGGCCAGACGGGGCGCGGGTAACCCGATTCCAGACGCCCTGCGCAAAGCCTTGGCGTTGGAACTGAATCATGACCTGAATGCCGTTCGCATCCACGACGATGCTGAAGCGGACACGCTGGCCAAGAAGGTGAATGCGGTGGCGTTTACCACCGGGCAGGACATCTTCTTCAAGGCTGGCACCTTCAATCCCAACACCAGAACTGGTGTGGAGCTGATCGCGCATGAGGTGACGCACACCGTGCAGCAAGCCCAGGGCAAGGCCAAACCGGGCATCGATGGCGACGCCGGACTGGAGACCGAGGCGCGGGCGATGGGGGCGAGATTTGCTCGCGCTGAACCGGCTGCGGCGTCCGGGCTGGCCCCCAGGAACGCGGCGATATCCGGCGCTGTTGCCATCCAGCGGGCACCGGCCTCGACCCTGACCAGCCCGAAGGTCGCGTCGCCTGTGGACACGTTCAAGAAGCTGCTCCAAGCTGCCGCGATCCGGACACTGGACGCCAATGCTGCCCGGATACTCGGTCAACAGAAAACATACAGCAACACGAGTGCCAGCGAGCCTGCCTGGTCAGAGCTGCGGCGGATTGCGGCGTTACAGGTCAGGATGGATCAGCGGTGGGAACAGTTGAGCATGCGCCTGTTCAGTCAGTCGCAGCGGGCCGGGATACAGACCTTCGACCGGGTGACCACCATGATTCAGGCCACGATGGGCGGGCGGGGTCGCCTGAGCGATTCAGCTGACGTGATTCTGGGTGACATGCGGACCCACCTGGACCCCCTGGCCTTGATGGGGTTTGGCGACTTCGATTCGGAGCAGGCCAAGAAACAGTTTGAGCTGCAAGTAGAAGAGGAGCGTCAACGCGAGCGCCCGCTGGCAGAGACGCTCTCGCTGATCACCAATGTGGAAGACGCCCGCGACGCGCTGCATGCCCGGTACCCGGCGGTGGGTATCCTGACCAGGGACACCGCAGCAGTCGGGCTGGCGGCCACGCCCAACACCGTACAGAACAACGCCCAGCTGAACGCCCGGGTTCAGCCAGAGATGAAGAAGGTTCAGCAGGCCATCGCCGAACTGCGGGCCAAGATTGTCGCTGGCGACCTGCCCGTGATGCAAATGGATGTCCTGGTCCAAGAGGTACTGGGGAGCATGACCAGCGACGCTGACCGCAAACAGGCGCAGGCCTGGGTGGGGAGCGAACGCGTCCGGAATCAGTTGATCGACATCGTGCTAATCCTGGCCACTCTGGGGCTGACCCTGGTCAGTCTGCTGGTGCCCGGCTCGACGCTCCTGGTGGTCGCTGGAGTGGGTATGGGCGGTGCGACGGCGGCCAAAGGGCTGGTGGACGCCAACAAGCAGGCCGGGGTCTCCAGAACCCAGGACCTGGGCGGCAAACCACTCAGCAGCGTATCCAAGGCGAAAGCTGAAGAACAGCTGTTCATCGCCTGGGCGAACACCATGCTGGCAGCTGCGCCTGTGGTCGCCACAGCAGCCGGAGGGTTGCTGAGGGTGGGACGGGCCGCACCGCTCGCCATGAAGGCCGGTGCTGCTGGCAGAAGTGCACAGGAAGCAGGTGCAGCGCTGGTGGGCGAACGGACGGTGGCTGAGGCCGGAACCGCACGGTCTGCTGCCAAGTCTGGGCCAGTGGGCAGCACAGGGCGTGCCAGAACCGCTGGCAGTGTAGACCTCGGCACCGCCGCGAAGAGGACGGTGCCGGACGCACAACCGGCTCCGAGAGCCGGACCGGGTACAGGCGGCATGGTCCCAGCTGTGCCCGAAATGGTGCCGCCGCCGGGCGTTACAAGACCAGGGCTGTCCAGAACACCCCCAAACCCCAGGAATCCGGCACAGGAGCGGTATAACCAATCCAGAAGTGCGGCCCGCCGAGCGGAGTATCAGTACGATCCGAAGGTGAGGTCGGAGCTGCAGCTTCAGAAAGACTTGAAACCACAGGTGCGCACAAGTGAAACCCCCGCACAGTTGCAGCAACGTGTTGATCTGGCCCAGCGAGAGTTGACTGTACGTCAGAAGATTGCAGGTCTAGGTACGAAACCGTGGCGGCCCAACCTGGTCGAGAATGACGCCCAAACCGCCGGGCACTCGGTAGATCGACATGGTTGGCAACTGACCCTACCAGACCTGAAGGACAGAATTACAGGCGTCGGGCGCTGGACAAAACAGGAAAGCTATTCGTATAAGTGGACCGATGAAACCACCGCTAACAGAGTTATTCAAGAACATATTCGTGTAAACTGGGATGTAATTCGTAGAGCATTAGCTGAAACGGGTTTATACGAGGGAAAACCGTTTAACACAAGTAGCAGGGTGGGCGAAGGATATTATAATAAAAATGTTACACTTGGAGGCCCACGAATCCCTGTTTACGGAGAGACCAGTTGGGCGAGAGTCAGAATCGCGCTAAACTCTGACGGAAAGCCTTACATAATAACGACTTTTCCAGTAGGAGGGTTTTAATGTTCGGAGACAAGATTATCGAGTTTTCTAATGGCGAATTGTCGAAAGATTTAGGGTATTTCGTCGGTATATACGAGGATGAGGCTGAAGAGTTAATGCGAACAACCTGTCAAGCTGGGTACTCTCGCGTACTTAAAGAAAAAAGTGATCATTTAGAAGCGTATCTCGCCTCAGCTCCTGACCTAATCTGGATTAGAGATTTTGTGGAAATCGAGATGAATCAATCGCTTGACGACCCAATGGGTCAGGCTCATTTTCACTGGCTTGAAGATGCACTCAGACGAATGAAAAAGGTTTTGGCTGAATATGAGGCGGGCAGTTTAACTTAGAACTTGAGCTTAAAGAATTAGTACGCTAGATAAAAATCTGTGGCGGCCCAACCTGGTCAAGAATGACACCCAGCCAACCAGCGGCGCGAACGCTGGAACTACAGAGAACGCCTATCTGAACAGCAAATACTGGCAGGCGCTCGGGCGCAACGGTGTTGAAGCTCCAGCAGACCTTGCCAGGCTGCGGGCGAGCCGGCCAGAGCTGGCAAGACTGACTGATGGCGAAATCGTGGCCATCCGCCAGTACACTACCAAAGCCTATATTCCGCTGAACAGCACCTTGCGAACGGCAGGCGAGCCGGCAGAGCTAGCCAAGGTCAATACGATGTTGACAGAGAAATTCAAGATGCCGCCCGTCACTTTAAAAGATGCCCGGCCCTTCGCAGAGACCCTGCCGTCGGCACTAAACAAACTCCCGCCCTACAGCGGTGGGTTCTTTCGCGGTGAGGGAACCGAGCGTCTCGCCATCTTCCAGGCGATGAAGACGGGCGACGTCTGGACTGAACCCGCATTTTTCAGCGGCGCTTACTATATAGAGGGCGTCATGGACAGGCCGGTCAGGTTCATGCTCCGAGTACACACGGCCCGGAAAATTGACGAGATCTCGACCCTGAAGGACGAGTGGGAAATTCTGCTCAGGCCTGGGGCGAAATTCAGGTTCGAATCGGTGGAATATCACACTGACCTAAAAAAATGGATCATCCGAGGGGAGGAAGTAAAATGATGACGAACACGAATGATCTCAGGAGCCAGCTCAAGAGTACGCCTTACACTGACCTTCCCTCCTGGTCCGAAAGTCTGAGCTTGGCTGGTACGGATTACGTGGACGACCTGACCGATGAGATGGTCATCAAGATCAAGGCGAGGCTGGACGCTTTGCTGAATGGCGAAGCGCCGATCAGTCGGGCATCGTTCTACGACGACGATGCTGTCGGGATCGGCCTCGATGAATTCAGAAAAAACATCATTCCTCCACAGAGGAAACCCGGCGATTAACTACGCTCAGAACGTTTGCCGAGATATCACTGCCAGAATGACGGCCTTTCGCACAGGGGAACTACGGCCTGAGCGGCTCTTCGTGCCCGGCTCGACCCTGCTGCTGGTCGCCGGTCTGGCAGGGGGCGGTACCCTGGCGGCCAAAAGGCGGTGCAGAGCGTGCATATCCACTGCACCGAGGCGGGCATGGACGAGAACAGGGCGGTCAGCCAGCTGATCCAGGCCATCCGGCGGCTGATCGCTTCGCACCTTAAGCTTTGATGCCCGGCGTTCAGGGTGGCTCTGGGAAGTGAAATAGGGGGCTTTCTTCACGTTTTGTTGCTGCTCTCTTCCCGGCCCCGCCGCCTGCCCTAGCATTGGGCCATGACCACCACTCCAGACCGCCTGCCCCGCCTGTTGCCGCTCACACCGCAGTACAGAGAGCGCGTCTGGGGCGGTCAGCGCCTGCATCCGTCCACGACGGGCACACCTATCGGGGAAGCCTGGATCGCCTATGGGGAAAGCGTGGTAAGTGCCGGGGCCATGCAGGGCCAGACTGTGGATCAACTGATGCTGGGCACAGGGACCGAACTGCTGGGCAAACGGGGCGCGGCGCAGGCAGCCTCTGGGGCGGGCTTTCCGCTGCTCGTCAAGCTGCTCGACTGCGCCGACTGGCTGAGCGTACAGGTGCATCCCAACGACGAACAGGCCCGGCAGATGGTGGGGCCGGGGATGCTTGGCAAGACCGAGGCGTGGCACCTGCTGGAAGCCGCGCCGGACGCCCAGATTCTGGCGGGCGTGAAGGCCGGAACCACCCAGGAGACGCTTGAGCAGGCCATTCGCGGCGGCACGGTGCTTCAGGTGGCCGAGCGTCACGGCGTGGCGGCGGGCGACACCGTGTTCATTCCGGCGGGCACGCTGCACGCGCTGGGGCCGGGGCTGCTGCTGTACGAGGTGCAGCAGAGCAGCGACACCACCTACCGGGTCTACGACTGGGACCGCCCCGCGTCGAGTGGCCGCGCCCTGCACCTCGAAGAATCTGTGGCCGTGACGCGGGCGGAACTGCGCGGCGACATCCGCCCAGAGGGCCAGACGCACGGCCAGGGCGAGCTGATCGCCAGCGAATACTTCGTGCTGCGCGGGCTGCATCTGGAGAGCGGCACGGAACAGGAGGCCGACACTGATGGCGCTGGGGGGCAGAGTTTCCAGATCGTGACGGTCACCTCGGGGCAGGCCGAGGTGAGTACGGGTGACGAACGGGTGCTGCTGGGCACCTTCGGCACGCTGTTGATCACGGGCGGGGCCGGGGCCTACCGCCTGAAGGCCGTGGGCGGCCCAGCGCGGCTGCTGGTGGCAGGCTTACCGGGGGCTGGATTGCCAGGGTAAACAGTCATCTGGACAGTGTTCAAAGCAAATAATTCAATGCCGATGGTGACGTTTTTAGCCCCTCCCTCGTCGTGAACAGACGCGGATGACCACGCCACTCCTCCCCCTTGACTGGCACAGCCGCTTGCGGAGGGGGGTGAACGGGCTAGGCGTCCCAGACGATGATTTCTCTTTTCTCCTGAAGTTAAAGCGCTGTCCAACATGATTGATGCAAGCAGGACGCCCCCGCTCTGAAAACTGGCGAGGGCGTCTTACAAAGATTTGAGAGTTAAGCCCAATGCCAGTAAGTTAAGAAGGTAGAGGGGCACTGGCACGCACTTTCCTTGGATAACGGGTCATCTTGATTTTGACGGCCCTTGGGTACGAGCGAGGTCTTCTTGCAGGAAGAACGAGCAGCGCGACGTCACCCGTCAGTTGCTCCAGATACTGTGGCAGACGACCAGCGGCCACCACCCACGCACTGAGCCACAAGGTCCGGATCAGCAGCAAGCTGGTCCGGTAGGAAATTCGTAAAGGACTGACCTTCAGTTGACCGGCCACCCGGGCCATTTCCAGACGCACCAGGTTGTACACCACGGCCAGCGCGAACAGTTCCTGCTGAATTCGGTCCGGCGTCCCAGAGCGTAATGCCTCCAATCGTTCCAGGGTATGCGTATGGAGCTCGTCAAATCCGGTTTCGAGTTCCCAGCGCTGGTGGTAGAGCTCAATGAGTTCAGCCGCCGGATAGCGCTCGGCGTCCAGCATCGATGTCAGCAACCACTGTGGCTTGAAGCCTGGAAGCTGGTAGCAGATGACGCGGATTCGCATGCTGCACGGCAGCGTAGGGTCAGACCTGCGCGCAGGTCTGCGAAAGGGCACTTCAGCGATGACCTGATTCGGTCCCAGGATCTCCAGCACGGTCCACACCAGGTTGCTTTTGGCTCGTACGAGCCAGTGGCGCTCTTCGCCCCGCTGTTGATGGCGGTAAAACCGCCGGTAGTCCAAGAGTCCCCGGTCGACCATCAGCACACAGTGGTCAGGCAGCTGTTCATCGAAGCCGCTGGAGAGCGATTCCTCGCTCTCCGTATACGCACCGACCTTCAGATCCAGCAGGAAATGCGACCCGAGCGCCATGAGACCGACAACCCTCGCTTGCGGATACGCGCTCTCACGGTGTGCACCACTCGAAGGCAAAGTGAAGTGCGCGCGATTCTCGTCGCTGTCCGGTACCCGGAGAGTCGTGCCATCGATTCCCAGGACCGCCAGACCACGCCAACGGTGGGCGTCAAGTTGCTCACGACCATGACGAGTCGCAACGGCGTTGAATAGGTGTTCGAGGGGGGCAACACCAAGTCGGTCGCGGGCCTGTACCAGGCCCGCCGAACTGATCGTCGTCTTCCCGGTGTGATCAGGGAGGACCAGATGCAACTGGTCACAGACCGCCTGAATTGATCGGTCACGCAGGAGCGCCATGCCGAGCATCAGCCATACCGCGCGTTCTGCGGGGAGCTTTCGGCGGCGAACTGAAGCGGTCCCTGTCGCTTCAAGGGCTTTCGTCACCAACGCAGCGTCAAGGCTATTGGCGAAGGTGTCGAGGTGGTCGAGTGGCTGATCGCGGGCCGTGGTCAGCAGTGCAGTGCCAAGATTCATCCTTCATCTTGACACCCTCGCCGGTTCGCCTGAACTCCTTAACTTACTGGCATTGGAGTTAAGGCAACACAACCCTGAGCCAACAGTCAGCGCAAAGAGCACAGACAGGCGGTGCCACCTGGCGGTCATGGACACAACTTCAGTGTCGGAGGAAGTCGATGCCCGACTTCGCGGCCAGAAAGATGCCCAGCCGATGGTGGGTGTTGGCATCCTGAAGCGCGGCCCGCAGCGCAGTGGGGACAGGCAGCCACAAACCGAGCTGGACGAAGCCCGGCGAGCAGGATGTGGCCTGCTCCAGCATGTTCATCCGCACCCCCACCTGTTCGGGTCGCAGGGCGTAGAACGCGAACCTGGCAAACGCCCGGTCATCGATGGCGGTGCAATTTGGCGAGAACTGTTCGAAGGTGTCCTGCAACTCGGTGAGGGTGGACGGCGCCGCGTGCCCTTTCAATGCACCTCTCACGAACGGATCGGCCAGCAGGGCGGTGAACAGCTGCTGATCCGAGAACAGGTCACGCAGGCTGACCGGCTGCCCGCTGTTCAGGTCTACGGTCTGGTAGTCGCGCTTCAGGTAGGGGTGAGCGCCGCAGCCGTCGGTCAGGGCGCTGAAGGTGGAAGCATAGTGCCCGACCAGGGCCAGCGCCGCCCCACCCTCGTCCACCACCTTGCGCGCGTCCCCGCAGCTGGATTCATAGTTGCCGTACAGCACGACCTTCCTGCTGCCATGCACTGCCACCGCTGACTTGAGTGTGGAGGTGATGGTCCACCCGGCGTTCTGGAGGGTCGCGGCCAGCACCGGAGTGCTGCACAGACTGACGGCCAGGAGCCAGGCACGCACCCGCAGGGAGACGCGTTTCACTTCCCGTCCCTGAACGCTGTCATGAGCTGCTTCCAGGCGTCCCTGGCAGTCAGGACGGCGTTGAACTGCACGGCGTATCCGGCGATCAGCTCCCCATTGACGGCAACATCGTTGTTGACCACAATCCGGGCACGCCGGAAATCCTGTGTCTGCGCGCCGATGTATTTGTCCATCGTCTGCCCGTTGAACAGGCCCAGGTGCATGCCACTCACCAGCACCCGCGCCGCCAGCTCTGGCACCTTCCGCACATGGTCCGGATTCTTCAGCAGGTCAATGGGGTGGTCTGGCCCGCCATACTCGATGCCGTCGCAGCTGTACAGAAAGTGCTCCCGGGTCAGGGCCAGGCTCATTTTCTGGTAGTTCTCGCGTCCTGTGAGCTGCACGAAGCCCCTGCCAAGGTAGTCATAGCCGTCGTTGGTCCCGGGCCGATTGCCAACCGGGTTACCCCGGCGGCCATACGCCTCGTTGAAATACGCCTGCACATCGTTCCCTTCATCCCGCCGACCCGAAACGTGGTTCATGCGGTGTGGTCCAGTTTTTGTCCTGGGGTTGTCGTAGAGCAGCGGATTGCTGTCTTCCTCCAGTGACCGGCTGCGGGCGTACTTGGGAAAGCCGAACCGCGTCTCGTGGAATGCGGTAGCCAGGACATACGAGACCTGTGATGGCAGGACAATGTTCTCGGTCAGGGCCTCGGTCAGGATTATCGGCACATGTGCCTCGGCATAGTGGCGCATGCCGGGGTTGAGCCGAATCTCACGCGCCAGGGCTGGAACAAGCAACAACTGATCTCTGAGCGCCAGGATCGCCGTGTTGACGGCTGAAGGCAGTGTGGGAGATGCGGGTTGAGGGGGTGTAGACTGCTTTTGCGGTCCTGCCGGCTGCTGCTGTGGCGCGGTCAGCTGGAGACTGATTGGCAACTCACTCTTCGGGCCGCGCCAGGCACCCTGCACCACGGTGTCGCTGTTGGGTGACAGGATCAGGACGGGCGAATCACCCCTGGCTGGCCCTGCCGCATCGGATTCAGTCAGGGTCATCATGTTGCTGCCCGGATTGATGCTGCCGGAGAGGGCCAGCTGCCCCTTTCTGCCCACATACTGATATTGGCCGCTGACCTTGCTGCCGGCGCGGGTGAGTGTCAGGGTGATCGGGTGTGTGCCGAGTACCCCGCTGAAACTCTGCGTCCAGTTGAGGCTGAACCACGACTCGCCCAGCGGTGCGGGGCTGGTAGATCGCTGCACGGCCTGGGA
>JANXWI010000045.1 GCA_025351205.1 Deinococcus sp. | reverse complement strand
GATCTAATCGAAGATCTTGAAAAGATTAAATTTAATCCTAATAAATTTAAACTTTACAAATCGCTCTCGAAATTCTTGGGAACCGTTTCCGCTGCTCTAACAAGTCAACAAAATGTACTTTTACGACTACAAGCAGAAATCGATAGATTAGGAGGTGAGTTAAATCTTCTTAATGAAACACAGTTTGATAGATCTGACTATTTACGGCGTCTTGATTTCGAGTCAAAACGACTGGCTATGTCTTTTATAGGTAATACGGAGTATTCTAACCCGTTTGAGCATCCCGTCGTTATCGCTCACCTAGCTCAGAAACACGCCCTGATCGCAGAGCTTGCCGATCTTCCGCCAATGCCTACCAAAGAATCATTGTACAGAGACCTGGAGGAGAAACGTGCTCAGTACGCTGCACTTGAGGCACAATTCAGCGATGAAATAAAGGGACGAACTCTCGATTTACCCGAATCGCCGGAACTGTAGAACGAAGGTGATTTGGCCCTTCTCAAGCCAAAGCGCAATGGACAGTTGTTCAGCGTAAGTTATGAGACAATCTCAAGAATGTTGGTACACAAAACCTTTGTATGTAATTTTTATTACATTTTTTACTCGAAAATAGATAATACTATTTTTCTGATCCCAAGAGCAAGGCGGGGTCGTGCAGGCGGCAGCACTTGAGGGCGACGTCCACCTCGAAGTTAAAACGGACGTGCGAGCAGGGAAGCGGGGCAACACCACAACCTTGACAGTCAATGGGAAGCTCCGGCTTCTCTTTTTATTGCTCGAAGCGGGTTACTTCCTGAACGCGAACGTCTTCTCGAAGCCCGCCATCGCGGGAATAAGCGTGGAACGCAGGGTTTCGATGCTGGTTCCGGTCACGATAAAGCCGCGCCCGCCCGAGACGGTGATGGCCTGGGTAAAGTACAGGTTGAACTGGCCCTGGCGACCCGTGAAGCTCTGCTCGAAGGCGGGCTGCCCACCCAGCGTGATGCTTCGGCGTCCCAGAAATTTGAAGTCGGTGATGGCCTTCTTGAGATTCTCGCGGCCCGCCGCCTCGTACTGTGCCAGACTGATACCGGCGGGCAGCTTCTCGGAAGTCACGTTGATGTTGGTGGAAAAGCCGCCGGACGCTGCGCCCGCGAACACCACGATGGCTCCAGGGTAGGCGAGCTGTTTCCAGCCCTTCGGGGCGGTGGCGCTGAAGCCGTATTCGGAGTTGACGTAGGCGGCGGTGGCCGTGGTGGCGGTGGTCAGGAGCGCGGCGGCGAGAACAACGGGAAGCAGTGGTTTCATATCCTGAGCCTATCAGCCGTGCGGCAGGGCAGGTGATTCCCAGATGAACTGTAAAGCAGCTTCCGTGCGGGCCGGGCCGCGAATACATTCTGATGGTGTTACGATCATCCAGATTCGCCCGGCACAGGAGCCGGAACCCTGCCCGGAACCCTGAATGTTTTTTAAATGAGCCTCCTCCGATCAGGGTTTGATCCTGAATCCACCCGCGAATGTCGCCATCGGCGCTGCCAGCACGGCTTTGTCCTTGAGCAGCGTGGTCCCGGTCAGGCCGTAGACCTTGCCTCCTGAAAGGACGAAGTTCTGAATGAAGTAGAGGGTGTACTGTCCCTGCCTGCCACTGAACATCAGTTCCTTGCCCGGTTTGCCTGAAAGTGTGATGTCGCGTGAACCCAGCAGCTTGTAGTCTGTGAGCGCCTGTTTGAGAGCGGCCTGAGCCACGACGGTGTACTTCTGGAGGCTCATGTCTGCGGATGTGGGCTGCACCACCACATTGATGTTGGTCGCAAAACCGGCCACGGCATTGGGAGCCGTGAAGGCCACCACCACGCCTGGAGCGTCCACCTGTTTCCAACCCTTTGGCGGCGTCGCACTGAATCCGTACTCCTTGTTGACGTATTCGGCTCCAGCCACCGACGTGAGCAGGGCGGCGAGCAGAGCAGGAAGCAGTTTCGAGTTCATGCACAGAGCTTAGCTCAGGTGTTCCCCTATTGCTGTTTCAGGATTCCGTCTCTGCACCCAAGGCTGGCGGCGCCAGGCCGCTCCACCCGGCAGAGCCGAGGCTTTCCAGGGAGACGTGGAAGGGCGTTCTGGTCTGTTCAGATCTGAGCTACCATGCCCGCGTGCTCGCCGCCCTGATTGTCGTCGCAACGGTGGCCCTCGTCATCTGGCAGCCCCGGGGCTTCGGGCCTGCGCGGGCGGCCACCCTGGGGGCGGTGGTGGCGCTGCTGCTGGGCGTGATTCACCTCTGGGACCTGCCGCTGCTGTGGCGCGCCACCTGGAACGCCACGCTGACGCTGGTTTCGCTGATTGCCCTGAGCCTGTTGCTCGACGCCGCCGGGTTCTTCCGCTGGGCCGCGCTGCATGTGGCGCGCTGGGGCGGCGGTTCGGGGCGGCGGCTGTTCGTGCTGCTGACCCTGTTTGCCGCAGTGGTGGCGGCCTGCTTTGCCAACGACGGCGGCGTGCTGATCCTGACGCCCATCGTGCTGGAGTTGGCGGCGGTGCTGGGCCTGCCGGTGGCCGGAACGCTGGCCTTCGCGTTGAGCGTGGGCTTCGTGGTGGACGCCACCAGCCTGCCGCTGACCATCAGCAACCTGACCAACATCATCGCTGCCGACAGCTTCCGGCTGGGCTTCGGGGCCTACGCCCGCGTGATGCTACCCGTCGATCTGGCGGTGGTCTGCTCCAGCGTGCTGGTGCTGCTGGCGGTCTACGGACGTGTGCTGCCGCGCCGCTACGATCTGGCTGCCCTGGATGACCCGGCCAGCGCCGTGAAGTCGTGGGGCGTGTTCCGGGCCGGGTGGGTAGCCCTGCCGCTGCTGCTGCTGGGCGCGTTTTTCGCCGAACGGTTCAGCGTGCCCCTGTCGGCGGTGGTGGGCGCGGCGGCGCTGATGGTGGGCGTGGTGGCCGCCCGCTCGAAGGCATTTTCGACCCGGCAGGTGCTGAAAACCGCTCCCTGGAACGTGGTGGTGTTCAGCCTCGCCATGTACGCGGTGGTGTACGGCCTGCGCGGGGCGGGCGTGACCGGGGCCTACGGCAGCTGGCTGGCGGGCATGGCCGGGCACGGCACGCTGAGCGCCGTCTTCGCCTCCGGGCTGAGCGTGGCGGGCCTGTCGGCGGGGCTGAACAACCTGCCTGCCCTGCTGACCGCTATTCTGGGTATCCAGGGCAGCGGCGTGAGCGGGCACCTGAGACAGGCGCTGGTGCTGGGCAGCGTGGTGGGGGCCGACATCGGGCCGAAAGTCACGCCCATCGGCAGCCTCGCCACGCTGCTGTGGCTGCATGTGCTGCGTGGGCGCGGCCTGAACGTGAGCTGGGGGCAGTATTTCCGGGCGGGAATCGTGCTCACGCCGCCGGTGCTGATCGTGGGGCTGCTGGCGCTGTGGCTGGTGCTGAGGTGAAGAAGGCCGTTGGCTCCACCGGGCAACACACGTAAACTGACGTTCATGAGATCCCCGTTGCGTACAAGGCTGTTGCTGAATGCGTTGGCCCTGCTGTCTCTCCAGCCTGCTGCCGCAGCCACCGCACCACCGTTAGAGGGCACGCTGCTGCTCTGGGCCAGTGCCAACGGTTGCAGTGGATACAGCGCCTACTCGTTCGCCGCGCACAGACCGCTCGGCCCACTGGTACAGGTCAACAACGGCCTGACTCCACTGGACTGCATCATCGGGCTGACCACCAACGGCAAGGGTGCCTTTGCCGCGCTTGGATATGGAATGGGCGACGTGCCCGGCACCGATAACTTTCCACCGTCCGACTTCGAAAACAGCGACCTGGCGACCCTCAAGGGCGTACAGGTCGCGGGCAAGCTGATGTTTTTCCCGTATGGCAACCGGCCTGCCGCTGCGCTGCCAGTGCTGCTTGACGCCGGCGGCCACGCCCTGCTGCGCTCGAATCTGGCACTGTCGGGCGACGGCGACAGAATTGCCTTCGAATCTTTCCGCCAGATCGTATATACACCCTCGTCACCCCTGTACCGCCTGTCTCCAGAACTTCAGCTCGACGGCGTGCTGGTGCGAAACCGGGCCGGCGATCTGCTGGCGACCTTCAAGGGCGAGTCGTTGCCCGGCTGGCTGCCCGGTGGACAGCTGCTGACCCAGTGCGCGGTCAAGCAGACCGACCCGACGCCACTGGCCCAGATGTGTATCCATGACCTGAAAGCGGGCAGCACCCGGCGACTGCCTGTGCTGCCCAGAGCCGCCTACACCCGTGGCGGGGACACTTTTTACTCGTTCAAGGACCTGACACCAAGCCCCGACAGCAAGCGGGTGGCCGTCACAGTGCTGGCGGGTTTCGATGGCGAAAGCGGAGGCAACGACTTCTACCGCTACGAACTGCCGCAACTCTGGATTCTGTCTCTGAATGGTCAGCCGCCGCAGAAGGCTCTAAATCTGCCCCCAGAATTCGCCAACCTGGCCGTCGAGTCCCCGGTCTGGTCGCCCGATGGCAAGACCCTGGCAGTGACCCTGGCCGGGTATCTGGCCTTCGTGGATGTGGCCTCACACAAATTGGTGGGCAGCACAGAAAAGGTTTACGGGAGCCGCGTCTTTACCCGCCCAATCTGGATCAGGTGAGCCGGGCGGTGAAACCTGTGTCCCGGTTGAGTAAGCTGAAACAATGAAGATTGTCAGCGTCAACATCGGTCAGCTAGGTTTCGTGCCCTGTACCGCCCAGGCCCTGGCTTTCAGAACAATCGTGCCGCCTGAAGCGGACGCGAACCGGGAGTACAGGACCGTGCGGATCTGCTCCTGAATCTCCGTGTCCAGTGAGGCCAGGTAGGTCGGTGCGGCCCCCTGCTTTCCCAGGAAGGGCGTCCAGTAGTCCTCGAAATCCCGGAACACGGTAGGAATGACGATCTCCCGGACCTCGGCGGCGCTCAGGCCCGCTCCAGTCCAGAGCGCCTTGAGTGGTGCAGGCTGGCAGAGCGGAAACCGCTGCGCCTCATTGAGGTTCGCGTCCTGGGGGCTGACCAGGGCAGCAGCGTCCCAGAAATGACGCATCATTTCCATGCCCTCCGCATAATCCCAGACGTAGGCCGCGACCCTTCCGCCGGGTTTCGTCACGCGGACCATTTCCCGGAGCATCTGTGCCGGGTCGGAGACAAAATTCAGAACCAGGCCCGAAACCGTGGCCTGCGAGGTCGCGTCCTGGAGGGGCAGATCGGTGGCGTTGCCCACCAGAAACCGTGCCCTGGGGTCGGTAGAGTGGCGGCGAGCCTCTGTCATGAACCCCTCAGACTGATCGATACCCACCACGGCCTCTGGGGTACACCCGCTGAGAATACCTTCCACCAGTGCGCCGGTTCCGCAACCCACATCGGTCCATACTCTTCCGGTGGGAACAGCCAGCCACTCCAAGAATATTGGCGCGGCGCGGCGGCTCCAGCGTCCGACATAGCGCTCGTAAGCCTCTCCGGCTCCCCAATTTTCCAGCGTCCGGTCACTCATGAAGTCTCCTCAGGGCAATACCGGGTGCATGCGCCGTCCGTTGACAGTGAATCAACAGTGGATGAATCAACAGTGGATCAGGGCGCACTCGACCTTCCACAGCTTAAGCCCCCCGGAACCTTCTGCACAGAGAACAGCCGCTCTACGACCCTCTTCCCAGGAATCCTGGCCCGACTGAGTGGCGTAAACTGAGGCCATGCAGCCCGTCAAGATCGTCAGCGTCAACATCGGTCAGCCCTCAGATATCCGGCTCGGCAAGCACCACGCGCTCAGCGGTATCGACAAGAAGCCCGTCCCAGCGCGGGTACAGGTGGGCGAGCTGGGTCTGGAAGGCGACCACATCCTGAGCACCAAGCACCACGGCGGCCCGGATCAGGCGGTGTATCTGTACAGCCTGGAAGACTACGACGCCTTCGCCGAGCTGCTGGGCGAGGTTCCGGCCCCCGGTTCTTTCGGCGAGAACCTGACCGTTTCCGGCCTGGAATCGGCAGGGGTCCGCATCGGCACGCGCCTGAACATCGG
>JANXWI010000036.1 GCA_025351205.1 Deinococcus sp. | reverse complement strand
GCATGACGCGGGCCAGGGCGCTGACCTTGACGCGGTGCATGCTCAGCGTGGCCCGTTGATGGCGGTCACCAGCGCCCACTCGCCGTCGAGGCGCTCCTGCACGCCCGTGAAGCCCTCGCGTTCCAGTGCTTCCCGCACCAGCTCCAGCTTGCCCTCCAGAATCCCGGTCAGGATCAGCGGCGCGCCCGCCTGCATCGCCTCGCGGTAGTCGGCGGCCAGCAGGTCGTGCAGCTCGGCGTAGAGGTTGGCGACCAGCGCGCCGTAGCGCTCCTGCTCCTCGTAGCTCTCGCCTTCGAGGGTGCCCTGAGCGAAGTCGAGCAGGCCGCCCTCCCTGCTTTTCAGGCCGCTGGCCGTACGGGTAAAGCCGTTCAGCTCGGCATTCTCGAACGCCACCGGAATAGTCAGCGGGTCGATGTCCAGCCCCAGCGCCCGCTCGGCCCCCAGCAGGCTGGCCGCGATGGCCAGCACGCCCGAGCCGCTGCCCACGTCCAGCACCCGGCGGCCCCGCAACTCCAGGCTGCTCAGCGCCTCTATCGCCATGCGGGTGGTGGCGTGGTGGCCCGTGCCGAAGGCCATGCCGGGTTCGATGATCAGGGTCAGCTGCCCCGGCTCCACCTCCTGCACCAGCCACGACGGAACCACCGTGACGCGCCCGGCCCGCACGGGTTTCAGGCCCAGTTTCCAGTCGGCCTGCCAGTCGCGCTCAGGCTCGGTCAGCCACTCGCCGCCCGTCAGTTCGGGCAGGTGGTCCAGCGGCATCTGAACGGCGAAGTAAGCCCGCACAAAGCCCTGGCGCTCCTCCAGGCCGTCTGCGCCCGCTTCCCAGAGGGCGGCGGTGAGGTCTTCGTCGTCGAGCGTTCCGGAAAGGCGGTAGACCAGCATGGGGGCAGTGTAGCGGGCCGCGTGAGGGCACAGCGGACCTGCAACGGTGACCGGCACTGGCCTTCCGCTAGACTGCCCCCCATGAAACTCGCCATCGTGGGCGTCGGAAAGCTGGGACTGTCGCTGCTGGAAGGCATTCTGAAACGCGGCGTGCTGCGTCCTGAGGAGATCGGGCTGATGGACGCCAACCTCAGCCGGGCGGCCCAGCTGTGCGAGAAGCACGGCACGCTGCACCTGAAGCAGAACACCCTGGCGGGGTCCACGCGGGTGCTGGTGAGTGTGCAGCCGCGCGTATTTCCGGAGATCAGCGAGTGGCTGGCCCAGCCCAACACCGGGTACATTTCCACCATGGCGGGCGTGAGCACGGCCACCCTCACGCGCCGTCTGGGCACCAAGCGGGTGGTGCGGGTGATGCCCAACCTGGCCGCCACCATCGGCAAAGCTCAAACAGCCGTCACGGCCCCGAAAGAGGCGCAGGACGCCGGAGACCTGGATTTCGCGCGCAGCCTGTTCGGGGCGGTGGGCGAGGTCTACGAGCTGCCGGAGCACCTGTTCAATGCTTTTACCGGCATGAGCGCTTCCGGCCCCGCCTACCTGGCGGTGGTGGCCGAGGCCCTGGCCGACGGCGGCGTGCGGATGGGCCTGCCCCGTGCCCTGGCGCAGGAACTCGCCGCCAGGTTGTTGAGCGCCAGCGGTGAGTTGCTGTTGCTGCGGGCGCACCCCGGCATGCTCAAGGACGAGGTCGCCAGCCCGGGAGGCACCACCATCGCCGGACTGGAAGCGCTGGAACAGGCGGGCGTGCGCGGCGGCCTGATCGCGGCGGTGGTCGCCGCCACCAGGCGCAGCACCGAACTGGGGCACGATCAGGAGTAGAGGTGGGGGTAATCTCCGGCTCGCTCCGTCGCCCCCTCACCCCGCTGCTGACGCAGCGCCCCTCTCCCGCAGGGGGCGAGGGGTAACTGCCAACTGCCACACCTCGCCCAAACTTTGGGTCAAAAACTGGTCGTCAGAATGAACTGGCAGCCCTGGACAATCGCCGCCGCACAGCCTTCGGCGGATCAAAGCCGCGCCCTGGCAGACAAGTTACCGAGACGCACTCCGAAACCTTCCAGCGTCAAAAAGCGGATTTCCGCCTTCCAGATGGATAGAACCAGGGTCAATACCCTGCTGAATAAGCCGACGCACCTTGCCAACTGCGCAGCGCTTGACGTTCTTCTAGGCCCCCCTACCGCTCTGACCAAGGACGCGTTGATCAGTCTAGTTAGAGGGCGGGCCGTCCCGACCAGCCAGCCGCCCCGGCGGGGGTAGGGGGCTTCTTGGCCAGAACGGACGCGCTTGAGCACGCCTGCCCGCTGGGGGTGGGGGAAAAGCAAATGCTCGAAGCCAAAGCCCAGCAGACCAATCAACCTCAAACTGAGACATTTCCGTGCGGCCCGGCTGGCCGAACCCTCTATGATGCCCGGGTGCGCCGCCCCCTCGCCCTCGTTGTCCTCCTGCTGACGCCCGCCCTGGCCGCCACCGCCACCTATTTTCCCAGCGCCGCCGGAACGCAGTGGCGTTACTCCAACGGAGAGGTGCAGCAGACGGGGCGGCCCAGGGTCATTCAGGGCGTGAACATAGTGCCGCTGGGCCACAGCGTGGGCGGCAAGCTGATCTCGGAAGACTACCTGGAATACCGCGCCGACGGTGTGTATCTGCGTGGCGTGCAGGCGGGCGGCAGGCTCAACTGGTACGTCCCGCCGCTTCAGGTGTACCCGGCCTCGCCGCTCACGCCCGGTCAGGTCTGGTCGTCGGTCACGCTCAGCGGTCTGCGCCTCAGCGGGCGCGTGGTGGGTACCCAGGCG
>JANXWI010000016.1 GCA_025351205.1 Deinococcus sp. | reverse complement strand
GTCTACCTGAAGGGGATCAAGCCGCTGGCGGGGATCAGCGAGGAGAAGGGCGGGCTCGTCGTCGGTGCCGGGACGCGGTTGTCCGACCTCCTCGCGAACAAGTCCGTCCTCAAGGCGTATCCCGCGCTCATGCAGGCGGCCCTCGAAGTCGGCACCCCGCAGATCCGCAACATGGCCACCGTGGGCGGCAACCTCCTCCAGCGGCCCCGCTGCTGGTACTACCGCTCGGGTTTCGGCCTGCTCGGCAAGAAGGACGGCAAGAGCCTCGTCCGCGCCGGCGACAACCGCTACCACAGCATCTTCATGACCGACGGAGACGCCCTCTTCACGAACCCTTCCAGCCTGGCCTGTGCTGAGAGAGCTGTCTGGATAGTGCAGGCTGGTCTGTGAGACCGTCAGAAACAGCCGCTCCTTCACCGCGCGAAAACGGGTCAGCCTCGGCATCAGGGCCGGAATGATCCGGGTGCGCAGCAGTCGGGCCGACGCGCCCTGGGCGAAGATGGCGGTAAACACGCGGTCAGTGATGCCCACCAGCGAGCGGGCAAACGGGAGGCGTTCGCTCTCATAGCTGCCTAGCACCGCCGACTCCGGGTTCCGGATGGCCTGGGCCAGTTTCCAGCCCAGGTTGACCGCGTCGCCCAGCCCGGTGTTCATGCCCTGTCCCCCCACCGGGCTGTGCAGGTGCCCGGCGTCTCCGAGCAGAAAGACTCGGCCCTGGCGGAAGTGGTCGGCCACCCGGTGATGCACCCGGTAGGTCGAGAACCAGTGCAGCTGCTCAATGCGGGTCAGTCCGAAGGCCTCGATCTCCGGGCGCACGGCCTCGAAGGTGGGTTCTTCTCCCGCCGAGTCCGGCACCTGACCGATGACCCGGTGGCGGCCCACCTCGGGCATCGGGAAGAAGGCCAGGAAATGATCGGCGTTGAAGCCCAGATTGACGCTGTCCTGGTGCAGTCGTCCGCTGGCGGTCACGTCGGCGACATAGAAGCGCCTGCCGTAGGTGCCGCCCGTCATGTTGATCCCCAGCCCGTGCCGCACCACACTGCGCGCCCCGTCACAGCCCGCCAGGTAGCTGGCCTGCACCGTCCGCGCCCCGTCTCCGGTGGTCAGGACGGCTGAAACGCCCCCGGCCTGCTGGGTGAACCCGCTCAGCTGGGTGCCCCACTCCACCTGGGTGCCACTCTCCGCCAGTGCGCGGACCAGCATCGCCTCGTTCTGATCCTGCGTCAGGACGTACAGATACGGGTGCGGGGTGAGTCCTTCACCCGCGCCGCTCAGCTGTACCGCCCCGGCCAGTCGGCCATCCACCCACAAATCCACCGTGCTGAAGGGCCGTCCGCGAGCCATCGTCTCCTGGCCCAGCCCAAGCTGGTCATAGAATTCCATCGTCCGGGCCTGCACGGCGATGGCCCGCGTCTCGGTGGTCGGACCCGGCTTGGGATCGACGATCTGCACCTGAACGCCCAGCCGGGTCAGCCACAGGGCCAACAGCAGGCCGGTGGGACCGGCCCCGGCAATCAGGACGTCGCTTCGCTCATTGCTCATGGTGGACCTCAAGTCCAGTGCCAGGGAATTCGGCCCCAGGTGAAATGCGGTACTGCGGGGCGTCGGGATGGCCCCTGAATCCAGCTTTGACCTTGTCGTACCCGGCCTGACTGAACGGGCAGACCTTGACGCACACCGCGCAGCCGAAGTTCTGGGTGAAGTAGTCGCGGCACTTGCCGTGGTCGATGCACTGCTGGCCGCCGTTTCCCCGTGCCTGGGGCTGCTGGAAGATGGCCTCGGCGGGGCAGCTCCGCACGCACTTGCGGCACCGGTCACAGAAATCGCGCACCCACAGGTGTTCGTTCTGCTGAGAGACTGGCAGGTTGCTGATGTTGGTGTAGACGGTGTTGAGCCGCACCCGTGCGCCTTCTCCGGGGGTGATCAGCAGGCCGTGATACCCGATGGCCCCCAGCCCCGCCAGCTCGGCCAGCTGCGGATAGTCGCTCACGCCTCCCAGCGCCGTGCCGGGGTAGGCAGCGAACCCGGCAGCCCTTAGGTGCAGGGCGAGTTTCCTGGCGATGAACGCCATGCGTCCGTAGCCGTCCATCACCTCCAGTTGACAATCCAGGCTGGGGGCCGTATTGATGGCCTCCTGGTCCATCTTCACCGTGAAGACCAGGGCCATATCGTAGGGAATGCTCTTGTCCCTGAAGACGGCGTCTCGCGGCACCTGGACGTAACCGAAATCCTTCGCGCCCAGCTCGCGGGCCAGCGCCTCCAATCCGGCCAGGAACTCGGGAGTGGCCTCCTGTTGCGTGGGACGAACGGGTCGGTCGTACAGGGCCACGCCCAGCCGCATGTTCCACATCAGCGGCACCATCCGCCGCGCCACCTGCCGCTTCTGCGCTGCGTTCAGGTTCATCATCGAGATCTGCTCTCGGGGCAATCCGCTCTCGAAGGGGGTCCGTGCGTTGGAGGTCGGGGCCGGGTACACCGCTGACTGGGAGTGGTGGCCGTGCGCGTCCGCCCCCTCCAGCAGCAGGTCCAGCGAGGGTGATTTGCCAGCGAGAACTGACTTCAGGATTGCTCGAAACATGATGGACCTCCCAAAGTGAACGTTCATTCTTTCTGCTCACTGAGCTTAGAACTTGGGTCACCCCTTGTCAAGAAGGAACGTTCACTTTATTTTGGGGGCATGCCGAAAGTCTCCGAGCGACACCTGACCGAACGGCAGGATCAGATTCTGGACGCCGCCGTCGTCTGCTACGCCCGGAACGGGTTCCACGCCACCGG
>JANXWI010000005.1 GCA_025351205.1 Deinococcus sp. | reverse complement strand
CAGACTAAAGCGGCGTCCTCACAAAGGGACGCCGCTGCTGTGACGTGGCGGCTCGGCCCAGCGGTTGCTCAGCCCGGCAATTGTCAAGCTCAACGGTTGTTCAACACAGTCGCCTGCTAATCCGCCGCCAACCGGGAGCCTGGGAACCATGTCCAGCCAGCCTCTATGATCTTGGTTCGGCCCAGCCTTTCGGGATATAGTGAAACGATGAAGGTCGAAACCGCACCCCCCAAGACTGTTGCGCCGCAAAGTGTCGCCCGGTCAGCGGCGGATCAGGCCAGCTGTCCGGAGCAGGGCCACACCACGCTCGCCTCGTTGCTGTGCTTCGACATCTACGCGGCGTCACGCGCCCTGACCCGCGCCTACCGCCCGCTGCTCGAACCCCTGGGGCTGACCTACCCGCAGTTTCTGGTGATGCTCTCGCTCTGGGAGGCCGAGGAGGGCGTGGCCCTGTCCGGCATTCTGCTCACGGTGGGGGCGCTGGGGGAGCGGCTGTCTCTGGACTCGGGCACGCTGTCGCCGCTGCTCAAGCGCCTGGAAAGCGTGGGGCTGGTGGCGCGCGAACGCAGCCGCCAGGACGAGCGCGAGGTGACGGTGCTGCTCACCGAAACGGGCCGCGCCCTGGAGGCCAGCTCAGCGCTCGTGGCCGGCGAGATCACCCGCATGGTCGGCCTGACAGACCGCGAGCGGCTGGCCCTTCAGTCCACGCTGCGGCAGATGCGGGCCAATGTCGAGGGACGGGCCAGTGTCGAGGCAGCGGGCAGCAGCTCCTGACCGACTGACGTTCCCAGGTCGGCTGTCTTCAGGCCCGTTCAACCGTCTCCATCACAGACCAACTGTCCTTGCCTCAGGTCAACTGTCTTCAAAACGACAGCGCCGGGGATGCGGGCCTTTTAAACTCGTGGCATGAAAGCCACCTGGAACGGTCAGACCATCGCAGAATCGGGCACCACCGTGGTCGTGGAGGGCAACCACTACTTTCCGCGTGAGAGCGTAAAGAGCGAGTACCTGGCCGAGAGCGCGACCCACAGCACCTGCCCCTGGAAGGGCGAGGCCAGCTACTTCAGCCTCAAGGTCGGCGGCCAGGAAAACCGCGACGCCGCCTGGTTCTACCCCGCCCCCAAAGACGCCGCCAGGCAGATCAAGGACCACGTGGCCTTCTGGAAGGGCGTGACGATCAGCGAATAAAAGCAGCAGAGAACAACACTGAACCGCTCCGGCCTCTCGCCCGGGCGGTTTGATGCTGTTCAGGCGTTCAGAAACCCTGGTATTCAGATGCCTGCGACGTCGGCGGAACGGTCTGGTCTGTCTGATCGTAGAGAATGCCACACTGCCGTAGAGCGTGCAGAAACCGGCTGAGCGCGTCGATCTCATTGTCAGCCGTCGGTGCCGGGATGAATTTGAATGCGCCATTGTCATATCTCATCCAGGCTCCCGAAGTCGGCCAGGCCAGATAAAGTGGCCCCGTGAGGTTTGGCGGCGTAACGTTGATGATCTTGAAAGGAACACGCCGCTCCCCGCCGACGGCATTGGTGAAAATAAGATTGTCTCCGACCTGCTCCCGGAACTGGTAGGGCAGAAAGCGTGTCATGCCCCACTCTACCTTCAGACAGGACTGCAACTGTACCCGGGCGGGCCGCTGCTCACACTCTGGGTTTCAGGCCCTGGGTTTCAGGTAAGCCGCCAGCCAGACCGTGACGCAGCACAGCCCGGCCCAGCCCAGAGCGCGCCAGAAGGCGTCGAGCGGCACGTGTAACCGGCCCGCGAGCAGCCCTTCGGCGGCGCTCATGGCCCCCAGCAGCGGCGGCACGGCGGCGTTCAGGCTGGCGAGCGACCCCAGGGCCAGCGCCGCCAGCACCAGGGCCGCGAGCGTCAGCAGCAGGGTCAGCAGCATTAGAACGGGGCGCACGGCGCAGACCACCTGAAGATGAGCATCAGGGGGCATTCTAGAGCAGTTGTCCGAATTCCGGTACGAGAGAACCGCCAGGGCGTCCCTGCATTCTCCCAACTGCTCGCCAAATTTACTCCCTCCGGTCGGTCAAAATAAGAAAGCAATTTTGACAAATTCTCCAGGAGGTGTACGGGTGAGGGCCGTGAAAGACTCCACGGAGCGCCGAAATCAGGGCTGCGTGAATGGTCAATGTTTAAGGCTTCCACCTTCATCACCCTGATCAACTGGCGGTATCCTCAAATGATGTCCAGCCTGCCTGCCCGCGTCCGGGTCTCCCGCCTGCCCCTGCCGATAGCGCCCAACGTGGCCGCCCAGCTGCGCCACCTGCTGCCCGCCGTACAGCTCAGCACCGTGACCCAGGCGGCGGCGGCACTGGCCGGGGGCCGGGTGGTGGCTGTGGCAGTGCTCACTCCCCAAGGCCACATGCAGGGCATCGAATCGGGCTGGCGCGGCAAGGGGATCGAGCAGGCGCTGACGGACGCCATGCAGCAGGATATTCCGGGGCAGCAGGAAGCAGGCCAGCCATGACTGTGACCGCCGAATCTCAGGCTCCACAGGCGGGCGTCTTCTCGCCGGGCCGCCGCAACCTGACGCTGGGCGTCATGCTTTCGATGCTGATCATCGCCTTCGAGAGCCTGGCGGTGGCGACCATCCTGCCGCAGGTGGCGGGCGACCTGAACGGCCTGAAGGTCTACGGCTGGTCGTTCAGCGCCTTTTTTGTGGGTTTCATGATCGCCACGGTGGGCCTGGGCAGCTGGGCAGACCACAGCGGGCCTGCCAGGCCGTACCTGACAGCCACCCTGTTTTTTGCTGCCGGGCTGCTGCTGGCCGGACTGGCCCCCAGCATGGCGGTGTTCATCGCCGGGCGAGCAGTGCAGGGCTTTGGCGGCGGTGGCGTGGTGGCCGTCGCCTATCTGGCGATCAACAAGGGCTTTCCCGACGAGCTGCGCGCCCGCGTGCTGGCCCTGATGTCGAGCGCCTGGGTGCTGCCCGGACTGGTCGGGCCGTCGCTGGCGAGCGGGCTGGCCGCGTGGCTCAGCTGGCGCGGGGTGTTTCTGGGCCTGCTGCCGCTGGTGCTGCTGGCAGTGGTGCTGACGTTGCCCGCGCTGCGGCGCGTCGCGCCCTCGGGCACGCCGATAGACCTTTTGCGCCTGCGGGCGGTGTGCTTCGCGGCGCTGGGCCTGGTGCTGGGGCTGGCGGCCCTGAGTCAGAAGACCTGGCCGCCCGCACTTGGGCTGGGCTTGCTGGGCGCGGCGATAGCCCTGCCCGCGCTGGGAAGGCTGTTCGGGCGCGCCTCGTACCGCCTGCGCCGCCCGCTCGACGCCGGGTTTGCCGTGCGGCTGTGCCTGACCTTCGGGTTCTTCGGGGCCGAGGCGCTGATTCCGCTCAGCCTGCAACACCTGCGCGGCCTGACCCCCTGGCAGTCGGGGCTGGCCCTGACCGGGGCGGCGCTGGTCTGGTCGGCCTGCTCGGTGATCAACTCGCGGCTCGACGAGCGCACGCAGGGAAGATTGCGCCCGCTGATCACGGGGGCCGGCTCGGCGCTGATCGCCCTGAGTCTGGCCCTGACCGGGCTGCTGATCCACGCGCCTCTTCCGGCCTGGACGGTGGGCGTGGCCTGGGCGCTGGGCGGGGCGGGCATGGGCTTTGCGTTTCAGTCTCACACGCTGGTGGTGCTCAAGCAGGCCCCGGAAGGCCACGAGGGGCTGGTGTCGGGCAACCTGCAACTGGCCGACATGCTGGGCAGCGCCCTGGGTGCGGGGCTGGCCGGGGCGCTGGTGGCACAGATCGGCGTGAGCCTGGGCAGCAGCTGGTATCTGGGGCTGGCGGCGGCGGTGGCCGGGCTGGGCGCACTGGTGGCACCCAGGTTGCGCGGCTGACCTCAGCCCCGGCTCAGGCGCTCCAGAAACACCACTCCGAACTTCACGCCGCTGGCGAAATCCCGCGCGCGAATATTCTCGTTGGGGGCATGCACGCGCCCACCCACGTTGCCGATACCTATCGACACGCAGGCCACGCCCAGATGCTGCACGAAGGGGTACATCGGGCCGCTGCCGCCCGCCGAGGG
>JANXWI010000564.1 GCA_025351205.1 Deinococcus sp. | reverse complement strand
GTCACGTTCCAGACCAGCACGCTGCGGCCCCGGTAGCTCAGGTCGGCCACGCCGCGCACCAGCCCGCCCGTCGCCCCGCGCACATGGGTGATATTCAGGTCCACGCCCACGGCCACCTGGGTGCTCACGTCGAGGTTCAACCAGCTGCCCACGCTCGCCAGTTCCTCGACCAGCGCCGCACTTGCCCCGCCGTGCAGCCGTCCGGCGGGCTGAAGGTTGCCGTCTACCGGCATGGTCGCCACCAGCTGCGTGCGGCTGACCTCCAGAAACACGATGCCCAGGCGGTTGCCGAGAGTGTTGCCGGGCTGGCGCAACCGGGCGGCCAGCTCGGTGGGAGAGAGCGTGTCGATGTCTTCCGGCGTGACAAAGAGGGTGGGCGGCGTGGGGCGCGTCATGGGAACAGTGTAAGGGCGGGGCTACAGCACGTCGGCCCAGCCGGTGATGAGCGTCTGCTCACTGGCCTCGGCCTCCTGGTCCTGAGAGTCTGTTGCCCGCGAGCTGGCTCTCTGAGAACTGGCCGCCCCCGAACTGGCTGCGTAGGTGTCGCTCAGGGGTCCGAACGACAGCCCCGTCTCGCGCTCGATTCTCGCCACCGGAACCCGGAACTGCTGCACCTGCGGGGGATTGGCCAGGGCTGCCGTGCGCACACCCCGGCGGGGCCGCGTCAGCAGCTGTTCCTGGCTGACCAGGAAGGCGCTGGCCTTCAGCGAGCCGTCCTGGACCCGCACCACGATCTTCCAGAACATCAGCGGCACCTGCACGCCCGCCCCGCCGTCCGGATACAGCGGATCGCTTTCCCGCAGCACCGGCCCCTGGAACACCGTCAGCCGTGAACGCTCAACCAGCGCCCCGTATTCCAGCACGTACTGCTCCACGCCCTGCCAGTACAGGGCCGACTCGTTGAACTGCCAGTGCTGCGGCGAACAGTTGCTGAAATGAAAGGTGTCGGCGTTCGCCTTCTGGGCCACCGGCACGCTGCCCCAGCTCACGTCGCTGCGCCGCGTCAGGTGGCCCCGGTCAAAGTAGGTGCTGTTGGCCGAATAGAACGCCTGCCCGGTGGTGTACCGGGCCAGCACGCGCGGGTCGTCTGACCACGTTTCGCCTGCCTCGGCAGCGGCCAGGCCGGTCTGGCGGTCAATCTTGATGTAGCTCGCACCGTCGATGTTGGTGGCGGTGTAAAGAGCAATCCGCCGTTCCCTGTGCAGCGACAGGCTGAAATGCTCGTAGTCCAGCACGCCCGCCCTGCGCCCCGGTACGAGCAGCGGCGCGACCACGCCCGGGTTGCCGGGTATGGGGTCGCCGGGCAGGGGCAGCGGCACCACCTGGCCCGGCAGAAACGCTTCGTCGTAGCCCCTGCGGTTGCCGTAGTCGGGGTCGATCTGGACGCGCTCCGGCCCGCCAGGCGCGGCCATGCTCAGGTCCGGCACTGGTACAGGCATGACTTCGGAAACAGTCGGCAGCACCCGGAGCGTCACTTCCAGCGGGATCACGAAGCGCAGCGGCGCAGGCTCGGGCAAGGTGGGAAGGCGCTCGGCGTCCACTGGTGCCTGTGAGCCGGGTCCGGCCCCTGGCGGGAGGGTCAGGACGTTCGGCACTCCGCTCTGGCCCACCGTGCCCCCCTGGCCCACCACCGCCCCCAGCGCCAGTGCGGCCACCAGCAGTGGCTGTTGCCGCGCGGAAAGGGTGGGCACCAGCGTCCGCAGTTCCTCCACGATGCGGCTGACCCGGACGCCCTCGTTGACCGTCACCGGAAGACTTGCGCCGTCCAGGGTCCTGGTTTCCAGATGCGGCTCGCCCCAGTGGTGCAGGGCCACCATCTCCCAGGCGTCGTTCAGCACCGGCGACCCGCTGGACCCGCCCTCGGTGTCGGCCTCGTAGTGCAGGGTGTCTGCGCCCCGCGCAACGATGCGGTTCTCGCGCAGCACCACTTTCTTGTACCAGCCGTTGGGGTGCTCGACGATGTTGACGCACAGCCCTTTGGCGCTCTTGTCTCTGCGGTCACTGAGCGGCAGGTATCCGAGCTGCCCCGGCGTCCGGGGACCGCTGAGCCGCCCGCCCAGCGCCACCAGCGTGAAGTCCAGGGTCTGGTAGCCCACCGTCAGGAAAAATCGGTCTGGATCGAGCGCGAAGAGGGTCGGCACCTTCGGCGCGCCGTCCTCTCCCAGTTCGTACTCGAAGGCCACCCGCGCCTCACGGGCCGAAGCCTCGTCGCCCAGCACGTGGTTGTTGGTCAGGATCAGGTCCGGGCTGATCAGGCAGCAGGTGGCGAGCGGCGAGCGGCCACCCGACGCCAGAATCTGCCCTACCGCCAGGGCCGCCCGCGCCCCGACGCTCAGAAACGAGGCGTCCACGTAGTCGGTACTGTCGCCCTGAATCTTCTCTGCGCCCCTTGCGCCGTCCATTGCGTCCAGACTCTCGTCTGCCGGGGCACTCTGCGAATGTACCCTGGCCTGTACCAGCTGGGGCCGCTGCAATACGGCGCTGAGGCGTACCGGGTCGTCTTCGGCCTCAAGGGGCTGGCCCCGCACGATGGCCCGGCGCGACCTCAGCCGCTCAGCGCTCGACGCCTCTACGCGCGCCCGGACCAGCTGTTCAAGCGCGGCCTGATCGGTAGAATCGAACACAGCGTCTCCTTTTGGCAAGATCGGGCGCGGGGCGAAATTGCTGGCGGCTCGGTACAGGCGGGCGGCTGACAGGCGGGCGGCCATACGTCAAGAAACGAGGCGGAATCAGCATCGGTGCCGGTCTGGACAGCTCCTCGTCATCAACATGTAAGAGTCGGGAAGACGCTGTGTTGGTTGGCACCGAGCTTTTCGTTTCAGCCACTGTAACGTTTGGTCACACGTGAGAGCGGGGCGCAGAGGTTGTGCTTCGTCCTCCCGCCCCCCATTCTGCTCCATGCCTGTAGAGATCACGTCAGGAGGGCGGCTGTGTTGTCATAAGTAATTGTCATGAGTGGCTGCGTTGTCAGGGTTGGCTGCTTTGTCGTGGTCAGCTGTCACAGTGACCTTTTCACGCCTTGGCCCATCTGCGCAATCTGCCGCCCAGCAGCGACCCTGCCCGGCGGCGCAGCATGCCGCGCACCTCGGTCTGCGGCCCGAACAACAGCAGCGCGAACAGCAGCCCGCCGCCCAGCAAGAGTTCGGACACGAACAGCAGGGGCAGCGCCAGATGAGCCTGCCGCATCAGGGCGGTGACCAGCAGCAGCGGCGCGGCCACCGCCAGGCCCGACAGAATGCCCACCACGTAGGCCTGCATGCTCTCGCGCAGCCCGCCGCCGGTGATGTCGCCCACCACCACGGCGTAGGCCAGGCAGCGCAGCATGCTCACCAGCAGCAGCGCCCCGGCGAAGCCCAGCAGCCCGTAACCCAGCAGGTGCGCGGCGAAAAAGGCCAGCAGCAGCAGCGCCAGGTAGGCCAGCTGAACGGCGATGCGGGTGTTGAGGCGGGCGGTGGCCGTGACCACTGTCGAGGAGAGCGAGGCCAGAATCGGGAAGGGAATGTACAGGGCCAGCGCCATGACCACCGGAACGGCGGCCAGAAACCTGCTGCCCAGCAGCACCAGCACGATCTCGCGGGCGCACACGAAAATGCCCAGCGCCACCGGAAACAGCAGCACCGACAGGGTCGTGACGCTCAGGCTGTAGGCCCGCCGGAGCCGGGGGCGGTCACTCTGCACGGCGCTCATCGACGATTCCAGCACCCGCGAGACGCTGCGTGAAAACGACATCAGCGGCGTGCAGACCAGGTTGAAGGCGCGGTTGTACAGCCCCAGCGTGGCCAGGTCGTAGAGCCGCCCGATCATCAGGGTGTCGATGTTCTGGCTGATGTAATCGGCGAAGCCCGCGACGCTGCTGCGGCTGCCAAAGGCATACAGGTCGCGGAAATCGGCCCACCTGAAGGTCAGCCTGAACGACGAGCGCGCCCTGTAGCCGGTGATGAGCAGCATCAGAATATACTGGGCCGCGCTGCTGATGACCAGACTGAAGGCACCATAACCCAGGGCCGCCGACCCCAGCCCGAACAGCCCGTGGCCCACCACGAAGGCCGCGACCTCGGCCAGCGCCAGCGTCCTGAAATCCATCTGACGGCGCAGCAGGTTGGCCGACACGATCGACAGCGACACCAGGACGTAACACAGGGCGAAGCCCCGGAACACCGTGACCACTTCCTGGTTGTTGAAGTACTGCCCGGCCAGTGGGGCCAGCAGCCAGCTGCTCACGCTCATCAGCCCGCCCAGCAGCAGCGACGAGGTGAACGCCGCCCGGACGTTGCCCTGGGTCAGCTGGGGTTTCTGCACCAGCGCGGCCCCCATGCCCATGTCGGCCACGAAGTTGCCCAGCACGAACAGCACCATGCCGGACGCCAGCACGCCGAACTCCTTCTGGGTCAGCAGCCGTGCCAGAATGGCCGCGAACAGCGGCTGAAACAGAATATTGACGCCGAGCGAGAGGTAGCTCCACTTGAAGGCGCGCGTGGTCTGTTCCCTGAGGTTGCCCTGATCTCTGAGGTTGCCAGGGTCCCTGAGATTGCCCTGGCCCCTGGGCAGACTCTCACCTCTGGGCAGATTCTCCTCACTGGGCATGCTCATAGGTTCTCCGGCGAGGTGGGCAGGGCTGGCATCTCGGTCTCCTGAAGATAACGCAGGAAAGGTACAACGACGAGACTGGGGCTGAGTGAACGTGGCAAGGCGAACGTGAATGGGCAGCGGATGTGAACCGACGACAGGGGAGGAGCAGCACGAACGCCTTACATGGCGCTTTCGCTGGCAGAGCAAGCGGTTGAGCGCCCCTTTCGCATGCAGAGGGCAGAGGAAATGGCCTCAGCCCGAGACCACTGTGTTTCCTCCCGCCAGCCTCTTCTTTTCTGGTCCTCTGATTCAGATAAGGGCGGTTTGGCCGCCAGCCGGAACCCGGCAGGTCAGCCCGTCTTTTCCACCGAAGCGCTGTGGGCGGGCAGGGGAAGATAGGCGGTGATCGGCTGGGGAGTCGGTGGGGGTTCCGGAAGAAGGGCGGGCCGGACCGGGCGGGGACGCAAACGGCGCATCAGCTTCCTGACGGGAATGGGAATGCCCCAGATAAAGGCGAACCTGAGCCATTCGAACGCCCTTGGGCGCGCCAGCATCATGGCCCGCGCCAGGGGCAGCACCGCCTGATACTGGCCGTGGCTGCGGGCATACGGACTCAGACTGCCGTTGATGAATCCGGCCATGGCCTTGCCCGACGCCAGACCACGCGCGTGGCTCTCCAGAATCCAGGCCAGCGACTGCGACCAGCGCAGCGAATGGCTGACCTGCTTGCGGGTCTGGTCGAAATACCAGATGGCCGCGACCTGATCACTGAACCGGAACCTCACCTCTGGCAGCACGCTGACCCTCAGCACCCAGTCGCAGTCCTGCTGACGGGCTAGGCCGGAGCGGAAGGGGTGGGCCAGCAGCAGATTCCGGCCCGCAAACACGGCGCTGGTCGTGAATCCACACTCCCACTCGCTCAGGCTGCGGCGCGCCAGCATGTAATCGCCGAGCGGTTCGCCGGCGTCGGGGAGGCGTGGCGGACTTACCGTGTCGCCGTGCTGGGTGCGGGTCAGGAAGCTGCACACGCTGACCGGCCAGCCTCCCTGACGATCCAGATCTGCTCCCGTCACGGCGTCCAGATGCTGTTCAAGGTTATGCGGCAGCATCTCGTCGTCGTCGTCGAGGAAGGCGATCCACTCGCCGCGCGCCGCCTGTACCCCGGCGTTACGCGCGTCGGAACCGCCCATATTGCTGGGCAGAAACACCGGGCGCACGCGGGCGTCGTGCCGGGCGAGTTCCGTCAGGGCATTCACGGTGTCGGGGTCGGGACCATCGACCACCACCACCACTTCGAGGTGGCTGTACGACTGCGCCAGGGCGCTCGGAAGAGAACGGTTCATCAGGAGGTCGGGGCGCTGGTGGGTGGGAATCACCACAGAGATCAGAGGAGAGAGGTGTTCTTTCATTCTCGTTCAGTCTGCCCCGGCGGCGATGCGGGTGCCGCGTCCCTTTTCCTGAAGACTGGGCTGTTCCCGGAGACTGGGCTGTTCCCGGAGACCCGGGGGAGCCTGAAGGTCGCCAATCATGCGGCGCAGGCCCTCGCGCAGCGGCACGCCGGGCTGCCAGCCGAGCAGCGCCCTGGCCCTGGTGATGTCGGGGCGGCGCTGCATCGGGTCGTCCTGGGGCAGGGGCCGGAACTCGATTTTCAGCCCTTCGCCCAGCAGTTCGCGGATGACCGTGGCGAACTCCAGAATGCTGTACTCGTCGGGGTTGCCCAGGTTGACCGGGCCGTGCAGGTCGCTGCCCAGACTGGACACGTCCATCAGGCGCAGCACGCCCTCGACCAGGTCGCTCACATACTGGAAGCTGCGGGTCTGTGAGCCGTCGCCGTACACCGTCAGCGCCTCGCCGCGCAGCGCCTGATGCACCAGGTTGGTGACCACGCGCCCGTCGTCGGCGCGCATGCGTGGGCCATAGGTGTTGAAGATCCTGATGACCCGTGTGTCGAGGCCGTGGGTGCGCTGGTACGCGAACGTGATGGCTTCGGCGTAGCGCTTGGCCTCGTCGTAGCAGCTGCGCAGGCCGTTCGGGTTGACGTGCCCCCAGTAGCTCTCGGGCTGCGGGTGTACGTGCGGGTCACCGTAGACCTCGCTGGTGCTGGCCAGCATGAACGAGGCCCCCTGGCTGCGGGCCAGCTCCAGGGCGTTCTGGGTCCCCTGCGCGCCCACCATCAGCGTCTCGATCTGGTTCTGCTGGTAGTGCGGCGGGCTGGCCGGGCTGGCAAAGTGCAGTACCCAGTCAAACTTGTCAGCCTTGCCTGTCGGCACCGGAATGCCCCGCGACACGTCGGCCTCGATGAAGCTGAAGTTCGGGTGGTCCAGGAACAATTCGGTGTTGCGGTGCTGGCCGCTGATGTAGTTGTCCACCCCGGTCACGCGGTGGCCGCCTTGCAGCAGGCGTTCGGTCAGGTGGCTGCCCACGAAACCCGCACTTCCGGTCAGCAGGACCTTCATGCCCGCGCTCACAGGGTGGTCCCTGCGCTGCTCAGGAGGGGGTCCGCACCGCTGGCGGGAGCCACCAGCACGCCGTCCGAGAACCGAACCTCTGGCACCTGGGCCTCGGCCTGCACCAGCTGGCGTTTGCCGATCTGCTCCAGCACCGCGCCGTCCGGGCGCACGGTCAGAATGTTGCGGGTGTCGATCACCAGCCGCTGACGCATGCCGCCCAGCGCGGCGTTCCAGTCGAGCGCTCGGTACTCGTCCCACTCGGTGGCGATGATCACCGCGTCGGCCCCGCGCACGGCCTCCTGTACGCTGCTGGCCTCCTGGTACTGGAGGTGCTGCCACTCGCGGCGGGCGCGCGGCATGGCCACCGGATCGTGCGCCACCACGGTCGCGCCCAGTTCGTTCAGGCGCGCGATGGTGTCGTGGGCGGGCGCGTCGCGCAGGTCGTCGGTGTTGGGTTTGAAGGCCATGCCCAGCACCGCCACCCGCTTGCCTTTCAGGCGGTGCAGGTGCGTCTGGAGCTTGGAGATGATCAGCGAGCGCTGGCGGGTGTTGACCTCGATGGCGGCCTGAAGGATCGGCATGCTGTAGCCGTACTCGAGTCCGGTGCTGATCAGGGCCGAGGTGTCCTTGCCAAAGCAGCTGCCGCCCCAGCCCGCGCCCGCCGACAGGAAGCGCGGCCCGATGCGCTGGTCGCTGCCGATGCCGCGCGCCACCTCGCCGATGTCGGCCCCGACCCGCTCACACAGCCCCGCGATCTCGTTGGCAAACGAAATCTTGAGCGCCAGAAAGGCGTTGGCGGCGTACTTGATCATCTCGGCGCTGCTCAGGGCGGTGACGACCAGTTCGGGGCGGGTGTAACCGTCCGGGCGCGGCACGTAGCTGGGCGGGGTGAAGCTCTGGTCGATCAGGGGGGCGTACAGCGCCTTCATGCGCTCGATGCCTTCCTGGCGGTCACTTCCCAGCACGATGCGGTCCGGGTACAGGCTGTCGTACAGGGCCGTGCCTTCGCGCAGAAACTCGGGGTTGCTGACCACCAGGTAGCGGTTGGCATGGTAGTCGCGGGCGTGCTCCTCAAGAATACGCGCCACCCAGTCGCCCGTTCCCACCGGCACGGTGCTCTTGTTCACGATCACCTGGGTCTTGCCGTTCAGGTTGCGGGCGACGCTCTGGGCGGCCTGGGCCACGTATTTCAGGTTGGGTGAGCCGTCGGGGTTGGGCGGCGTGCCCACGCAGATGAAGATCACGTCGGCGTCTGGAATGGCCGCCTCGTACTCGGTGGTCCACTCAATGCGCTCACGGCTGTCCAGAAGCAGCTGGTCCAGGCCCGGCTCGTAGATGGGCAGTTCGCCCGAGCGCAGCATTTCGACCTTGGCCTGATCCACGTCCAGGCCCACCACGCTGTGACCCAGGTAGGCCAGCATGATGGCGGTTCCCAGGCCGACGTAGCCTGTTCCGACCACGGTCACCCTCAGCGGCTGCGTGACCTTCAACGGCTGCGTTCCTTTCATCACCTGTGTATTCTCTGGAACCTGCGTCATCTCGTTCTCCCTGTAAGACCTCGCCTGCTGTGCAGCGGAGCCTTGCTAGCGCGGTTTTCTTTCTGTGTCTGCCCCGGCTTCTATCTGCCCAGACCTTAAGACGCAGGGCGCAAACGAAAGGTAAATGCCCTGTGCAGCGCCTTCCAGATGCAGCGCCTTCCAGATGCAGTGCCTGCCCGGTGCGATGCCAGCCAGCCAGGAGAGTTGACGGCTCGGAAGCGCTGAGTTCCGGAACGCAGGGCGTCTGCGCCATCCTCACGGCACAGGAGAATTACGGCGCGGGGTCATTACGGCGCAGCCTCTCTACGGCGCAGTGGGTACGGGTTCGGCCCCGTTCAGCACGAACACGGCGTCCTGATAATCGCCGTTGCTCGACGCCTCCACCGCCACCAGGTACCCAGGCACCCTCGCGCCGGCCTCGTCGGAGAGCGGATAGACCCTCATGGCGTGCAGCACGGGCGGGTTGAAGTCTTTTTTCGGGCTGGCGTTCAGGCTGTCCAGGGTGTAGTCGGCGGCCCTGGAATACTCGGTGGCCCCGGTGTAAACGCCAAACTTCTCGTTGACAGGGTCGAAGCCGACGCCACTCTGCCTGAACGCCGGATTGAGCGTCTGAAACTGCTGGGCGTCGATTTCTCCCACCGGGTGCAGGGCGGGCGTGGCCCCGGAAAGGGTGAAAAGCCCGAACTCCAGCATGCCAGTGGGCGAGTACCGGGCCACCGGCGTCAGGGTGACCGGGCCGGTGCCCGTCTTCCTGAACATCTGCGCGCTCACCTCCTGGCCCAGCAGCGGCGCGGCGGTGCCCAGAATCAGCTTGGAGCCGCAGTCCGGGGTTTTCGACTGGCCGCAGACATCGGTGCCGTAGCCCAGCGCCTGCACCGCCTGGGCCAGTGGCGGCTCGTTCTCGCCCTCCAGGCCGGTGGTGCTCAGGCCCGCCAGGCTGAGGGTCAGCGGCCTGTCTGCCGTCTCCAGCCGCAGGGTGGCGCTGAGCACGCCCACCTTGTTCTGGGGGCCGAATCTGAGCGCCAGCGTCAGGGTCTTTCCGGCCTCCAGGGTGAGCGGCAGGCTGAGGGGCGCGTCCAGCACGAAGGCGGCGGCGTCCGGGCCAGCGATGTTCACGGCGCTGACGCTCAGGCTCTGCGAGCCGCTGTTGACCAGGGTGAGGGTCTGGGGCCTGCTGAGGGTGGTTTTCACGCTGCTGAAGACCAGTCGGGTGGGCGTCAGGGTGGTGGCGGGGGCCTGCCCTGGCGGAGTCTGCACAGGCGGGGCCTGTACGGGCGGCGTCTGGATAGGTGGCGTCAGACCGGAAGACCCCTGCCCCTGGGCGGGCTGAGTGGCGCAGGCACCGAGCAGCAGGGTGGTGGCGAGCAGGGCGGAACCGGGGCGAATCTTTCGCAGCAGGGGCACACGGGGCAGGGCACTCATGGCAATCTCCTTTGATAAAAAATGACCTTGGCTTTCGGTCGAATTCTTCTGATGGGCCTTTTGACGGCGGAGTAGACAGAGAAGAGTGCGGATCTGGAAGAGTGCGCTGCCGCCGGATGCGGAATCGGATGTCTGGAAACGTCCTGATAGCCGGTGGCCGGGTCTTTTTCTCGGCGTGGCGCTGATGGATGGAACGAGTACGGAAAGGTTGATGTTCCGGGTAGCGGTGCTCCCGGCAACCGGGGGTATTGAACTGAAGAGGTCCTGGGGCGAATCAGACAGAAACGGATTTCGGCTCAGGCGGCTCAGCCTGCCCTCTTGGCCGTGGGCGAACCCTGTTCCGGGGCGGTCTGGGCGGCCCCGTGTCTGTGGGCCAGCGCCTGACGATAAATTTCCAGCTGCTGCGCGGCGTTGATCTCGGCGGTGTAGTGCGCCAGGTAGCTCTGGCGGGCGGCCTGCCTCATGGCAGCCAGGCGGGCCGGGTCGCTGAGCAGCTCCCCCACGACCTGCGCCAGGTGCGCGGCGTCACCGGGCCTGAACAGCCGCCCGGTCACGCCGTCGTGCACCAGACTGTTCAGGGCGCTCAGGTCGCTCGCCACCACCGGCAGGCCGCAGGCGTAGGCCTCGATGAGCACCATGCCAAAGCTCTCGTAGCCTTCCGAGGGAGCGATCAGGAGGGCGGCGCCGGCCATCAGTGCCCGGACCTCCAGGCCGCCTTGCCCGCCCAGAACCTCCACGCCCGGCACGTCGGCGGCGCGCTGCTGAAGCTCGGCGAGCATCGGTCCGCTCCCGGCGATCTTGAGGGGCAGCCGCGTTCCCAGATGCTTCCAGGCCTCGGTCAGGGTCAGCAGGCCCTTCTGAGGAGTCAGGCGTCCGACGAACAGCGCGTAGCCGCCGTCGCCTGTGCCCAGGCCTGGGTCGCTTACCAGGAAATTGGGCTTGACGCTCAGCAGCTCGGCGTCCAGGCCGCCCTCGATCAGCTTGCGCCGCCCCGACTCGCTCAGCGCAATGTAGCGGTCCACCGCCCGCGAGTAGCTGCCCAGCAGGCGGTGCGCGACCTGCATGCCCACCACCACCGCCGATCCGGCCCGGCTGCCCCGATAACAGGAGTGCTGCACGGCGCTGAGTGGCAACAGCTTGCCCACGCAGTCCTCGCAGATTCGCCCCGTTTTGCCACCTGGCCCCTCTTGTTCCCGGTAGAGGCTGGAGGCGGCACACAGCAGCCTGAAGTTGTGAAGCGTCTGCACCACGGCGGCCCCGCGTCTACGGACCGCCCAGTAGGCGGCGGGCGAGACCAGCGGAAAGGTGTTGTGGAAATGCACCAGCTCTATGCCGCGCTCACGCACCAGATCGGCCAGCTGCCGGGCCACGCGGGCGTTCCAGACGGTCTGTGCGGCGGTTCTGAGGGGATTCTGGTCGCCGATTGCGTCGTTGCTGAGCGTGAAGGTGTGGACCTCCAGGCCGTGCCTGCGCAGGTTTTCCTGCTCGGCCAGAAACACCACGTCCTCACCGCCGCCCTGCTGGTAGTAGTTGTGGACCATCAGCACCCTCACAGCCCTGTTCCCTCTGAGGCGTCTTTACCGAGGCCCCACCCATTCATACGCGCACCCTCATACGCGTTCCGTCGCCTGACTCTCGGCCAGCCGAGACGCCGCGCCTGTGACGCTGCCCTGAAGCAGTTGCCGGTACATTTCTCCGTACTCACGGCCCATCCGGGAGGCGCTGAACTTCTCGGTGGTCAGCGCGATCCAGCCCTGTGAGAGCGCCAGAAGACGCTGCGTGTCCCGAAGCGACTCGGCCAGCAGCTCACCTATCGCCAGAGAATCTTCCGGGGGCGCGAGCAGCGGATACTGATCGGGAAACACCTCGCTCAACCCCGCAATCCGGGTCCCGATCACCGGAAGGCCAGCCATGAGCGCCTCCGCAGCGACCAGCGCCAGCCCTTCAAAGCGCGACGGCATCAGCAGCAGGTCGTGCTGCGCCATCAGCTCGCGCAGATGGGGGGTGGGCGCCAACAGGTTGATGGTCCAGCCCGGCACGCCCTGAGCGGCCCAGCCTTCCAGGTCCGGTTGCAGGCTGCCAGAACCATAAATATTCAGCTCGGCAGGCGGGTGGCCCAGCGAGGCGGCGCGGGCCACAATCGCCGGGAGCAGATCGACGCCTTTTTGCGGTTCGAGCCGCCCAGCCACCATGACCCGCAGTGGCCCGGCAGCGCGCGCCGTTCTGGCGGTGGTGGCCGGAGCGACCCCGTTGTAGATGACCCGGCGGACTGCTGGAGCCAGCGGTGCCAGCCCGTTGCCGGTACGGAACGACTGCATGCCTTCCAGCGCCGCGTTCGAGCAGGCCAGAGCAGTGACCGCCGACAGGCGCTTCTCGACCTGCGACCCCAGCCACTGCCACGGTCCCCAGTAAACAGTGTTGTGCAGCGTCCGGGTCAGCACAGAGGGGCGTCCGGCGGCGCTGCCCAGAAATCCCTGCGAAAACGCGTGGGTCAGTTCGGGAACCTCGGTGTGCAGATGCACGATGTCGGGTCGCAGGCGGCGGGTCAGGGCGGCCAGACGCGCGGCGGCCACCAGAAATCCGCCCCGCTTGAGTTCCAGGGTCGTTCCGCTGTGGACACGCGCGCCAATCTGGTCGAGACGCCTTTTCATGGCCTGCCCCACCGCCGTGTCGCGAATTCCTCTGACGGCGAAGAAGCTCAGGTCGTATTCGCCCTGCAACTGCTCGCTCAGCGAAATCGCCACCTCTTCGGAGCCGCCCAGGTCCAGGTGGTGAATCACCTGCAAGACGCGGGGCCGCCGCTGAGCGCTCACCGGACGGCCCCGCCCGCCGTCTGCCGCGCCTGGGCATCGGCGGGGTCTGTTGCGGGCAGCAGCCAGCTGAGCGGCCCCGTCGCCGCGCCGCGCCGCTGCACCTCCAGAAGCGCCATCCCGAAACCGAAAAAGCTCCAGAACAGGATGCCGCCCTGCGGTCCTTCCAGATAGACGTCGAAAGAAGCGTTGATCATGAAGGCTGCCCAGCTGGCGAGGGTCCAGAGGTTCAGCTTGGCCCACAGGTCCTGTCCTCTGGCCCTGGCCCGCCGGTAGGCCAGCGTCAGCATGCCTGCAAACGTGAGTTGCAGGGCTGCCCAGGCCAGCAGTCCGGGTATCCCGGAGCGGGCCAGAATGTTCAGGTGAACATTGTGTGGGCTGCGCAGCGTCGCCTCACCGCTGGCGTAGCCCAGCTGATACCCGTCAGCGTCGGCCAGATTCAGGCCGTATCCCTTGCCGGTCCAGAAATAGGGGCCGTGAACGGTGTAGTTGGCAATGTCGTTCCACCACAGCAGCCGCCACCGTCTGGAGCCGTCGCGGCTCTCATCGCCGGTGGTCGAGGAACTGATGCTCTGCAAATTCACCAGCAGCGACTCCACCGAAACCGTGGTGCGGCCACCGAGCTGAATCTGCACGTTGAAGACCGCCAGAACTGCGAAGGTGCCGAGCAGGGTCAGCAGCGGTTTCTGCCAGCGGCTCGCAGCGCGGCCCACCACCACAATCAGGATGGCCGCGCTCACGGCCAGCAGCCCGGCCCGAACCCGGAACAGTGGAATTGCGGCGGTGGCGATCCACAAAAGCCACCACAGCCACTCGCGTTTCTGGCCCAGGGCGCGTCCGGCAGCGCCAAATTCCGGCAGGCGGTGCAGTCCCAGCAGCAGAAACGTCGCGATTATCGCCAGAACGACGGCCACGTCTCCGCCTTTGAGGTCCAGCAGGGGCACCTGGGTCCCGGGAAGTTTTGGACCTGTTCCGTTCAGCAGCCTGCCCGCCAGCAGCAGAAACGGCGCGACACACAGAAACAACGGCAGTGGGCGGGCGTACTGCCGCACGGCGTTCAACACCCAGCCGTACTGCACCAGAAGCACCGCCACGCACAGCGCGAACAGGCCGTAGCCCCAGAGAACGGCGTCGCGCACCGCATCGACGCCGTATTTCGGCACAAAGGGTACGGTGGCGACCAGGCCCACAGCCATGTACGCCAGCAGCAGGTACAGCAGCGGCGACCTGCCCAGCAGCCCCGGTTTGCCGCGCAGCAGCAGCGCCAGCAGGCACAGGCCCAGGGCCATCTCGCCCACGAACAGCGGCGGCACGCCGATGTAGGCAAACCCCTTGCCCAGCAGCGCGTAGCCCAGCAGGCAGACGCCCAGAAAAGACAGCGCCAGCCGGGGAAGCTGCGCCCTCAGGGCCACGGTGGTGCTGCCCACCAGCCCCACGGCCACCAGAATGCTGGCAACGGCAGGGTTCCAGGCCACCAGCGCGCCTATCACCCCGGCGATGCCCAGGGCCAGCAGCCACAGCGGCAGGGCTGCCCGGAACTTTTTAGGCAGCAGCGGCGAACGGGTGGCCCGCGTGTCAGAGGATGAGCGGAGTTGATGCACGGCAGAGGTCCTTTCTTTCCGGTGCTGCCAGGGCGAGGGGTGCCAGGGCAGTGGAAAGCCGGTGAAACGGGTGCGGGTCGGGCTGAGTACCGGCTGGGGCTGGTGTGTGGGCTGGGGCCGAAACGAACATGGGGCCGGGAGCGGAGACTGGGTCAAGCAGGCCGGGTCCACCGTTCTGTCCTGCATTCAGGGTAGGGCGCGCCCGTAAATGTTAGATAAATGGCCCGCTGCGCGGCGAGGACTGGCCGGGCACCGCACATGGCCGGTACCCCACGCACGCCGCCGGGACTGGCCCTGACAGCCTCCGGCGCTGCAACGAAACGTTTACGGCCCGCTGCCCATGCTGGTCCTACCGTGCAACACGGAGAATTTTCGTTGCCTCGGGACGGGCCTGTGCAGCTGGCCTGTGCAGCTGGCCTGTGCAGCTGGTTTGAGTCGCTGGTCTGAGTCGCTGGTCCAGGCACCACTTTCAGCAAAAC
Organism: Deinococcus sp.; assembly: GCA_025351205.1. Classification (GTDB taxonomy): domain Bacteria; phylum Deinococcota; class Deinococci; order Deinococcales; family Deinococcaceae; genus Deinococcus. Next base: position 4,283 of record JANXWI010000564.1, on the reverse strand, counting down.
TGTTTTCAGCGGCACTGTTTTCAGCGGCACTGTCGTCCTGCGGGGCGTGACGTCACAGAACCTCGGTCCAGCAGTCGGTTTGAATCCTGTTCGTTTCAACATCTGTTCGTCGTGAAGTGGGGGAGGGGTATGTCGGAAAGGAACGCTGGCAGGAACAACTCAGGTGGCAGGGGCAGGCCGCAGACGCGCCGATTCAGATCGCTGATCGGTCTGCTGGGGGTCGGGGCGGCGCTGCTGTTCACGGCCTGTAGCCAGCCGGGCACGCCCGCCGTGGGCGGTTCTCAGGGTGGTACGGAGGGCAGCGGCGGCGCGGTCAACCCCTACGCGGGCGGGGTGTCGTACCCCTGGTCAGACCGGGTGGAGACCGCTCCGCCGGGCAGCAACCCGTACGCTGGCGGCAAAAGCTACCCCTGGGTGGGTGTTCAGGGGTCTGGGGACATGGGCCGCCTGGCCAGCACCGACAACTTTCTGTCCGATCTGAGCTACACCAGCGCCACCAACGCCTGGGGACCCATCGAGAAGGACCGGAGCAACGGTGAGCAGGGAGCGGGCGACGGCAAGCCTCTGACCATCGGCGGACAGGTGTACCAGAAGGGCCTGGGCGTTCACGCCGGATCGGAGATCCAGTACACCCTGGGCGGTTTCTGTACCGTTTTCAGCGCCCAGGTGGGCCTGGACGACGAGGTGGGCAACCTCGGCAGCGTCAACTTCCAGCTCTGGAACGGCGCGACCAAGCTCTACGACAGTGGCGTGCTGCGCGGCGTGGACAGCGCCAAGGCGGTCAGCGTCAATGTGACGGGGGTGCAGACCCTGAGGCTGGTGGTCACCAACGGCGGCGACAGCATCGACTACGACCACGCCGACTGGGGCGACGCCCGCGTGAGCTGTGAAAGCACCGCCCCCGCTGCGGGTGATACCCAGCTCAGCGACCTGGGCTGGCAGAGCGCCAGTAACGGCTGGGGTCCGGTGGAGCGCAACCAGAGCAACGGCGAGCAGGGAGCGGGCGACGGCAAACCCCTGACCATCGGCGGGCAGGTATACGCCAAGGGCCTGGGCACGCACGCCAATTCGGAAGTGAGTTACGTGCTGGGTGCCAATTGCAGCGTGTTCAGTGCCCAGGTGGGCCTGGACGACGAGGTGGGCAACAACGGCAGCGTCGTGTTTCAGCTCTGGAGCGGGGCGGCTGCGGCTGCGGGCACCACCAAGCTCTACGACAGCGGAGTGCTGCGCGGCACCGACAGTGCCAAAGCAGTCAGCGTGAACGTGACGGGCGTGCAGACCCTGCGGCTGGTGGTCACAGACGGCGGCGACAACAACTACTACGACCACGCCGACTGGGGCGACGCAAAGGTGAGCTGCGGGCCGACAGACACCACGCCCCCGGCCACGCCCGCCAGCCTGAGTGGTGTGAGCACGCCGGGCGGTGTCAGCCTGGACTGGGCCGACAACACCGAGAGCGACCTGGCCGGATACGTGGTGTCGCGCAGCGCCAGCGCCGCCGGTCCCTTCACCACCCTGAACACCGCGCTGCTCACCACCTCGGCCTACCTCGACAGCGCGGCCCCGGCAGGAACCACCGTGTACTACCGGGTGGTGGCCGTGGACCGCAGCGGCAATGTTTCGGCCCCGGCCAGCGTCACGGTGGTGGTCCTGGGCGGCGCGGCCCCCCTGCTCAGCGTCCGGAACCTGTCGGTGCTGCCCTCCGACACGCGGCTGGTCTTCAACGACATCGGCGTGCGCAACACCACCTACGGAGACGTGGTTCACAACACCAACGGCCTGCGCCTGAGCAACGCTGGCCCCGGCGTGCTGCACGTCACGGCCCTGGACATCATGAACACCGACGGGCGCAGCGGCGTGAACTGGAAGCTCGATCCGGCCCCGACCCTGCCCCTGGACATTGCCGCCGGAGCCTTCGTCGACGTGACCCTGAAGTTCGTGGGCACCTCGGGCGGCTACACGCCCGCCGTCCGTTTCGACGCCCAGCTGAACATCGTCTCCAACGACGCGGCCCGCAGTCCGCTGCCCGTCACGCTGGCGGGCCTGTTCCAGACCTATTCCGAGAACGGCGTCGAGCCGAGCGTGGGTCAGATCGCGTCGCTGTTCGGGTACAGCAGCGTGATTCCGGCCAGCACCACCGAGATCGGGGCGCTGAGTGGCCGCGTCACGCCCCAGACCAGCGACGAGGTGCTGTCCGGGTACTGGCAGTCCCTGGACCCCGCCCAGCCGGTGAAGGTGACCCAGATCGCGGCCTTTCACAACCAGGGGACCTACGGCTTTCTGTCCAGGTACGACAAGGGCAATCCCGGCGGCACCACACAGCTCTACACCCACAACCGGCTGGACAGCCAGAGCATCCTGCCCAGAAACGAGGATGGTTCCCCGCTGACCACCGCGACCTTCACGCCCACCGGCAGTGGCGCGACCTTTGGTTTCAAGACCGACGGGGGCGCGTACAGCGATCCGGTGATCAATCCGCAACTCAACTCCTGTACCGGCGGCAAGACCAACGTGTTTTGCGGCAACTTCGTGCGCTTCTTCCAGCTCTATGGCCCCGGCAGAACCCCGCTGCCCGGCCAGTACCTGATGATCATGGACTACACCGGCGGCAACTACGACTACAACGACAACATGTACGTGGTGAGCAATGTCCGTCCGGCCCCGCTGCTGCTCAACGTGGGCGGCCCGGCCTTCACCGACCCCGCAGGGCAGGTCTGGCAGCCCGACAGAGACGTCAACGGCAACGCCGTCTTCAGTCCGGACAGCGCGCCCAACGAACCTCAGGCTCCCAACCCCTACCCTTACGCCGGGCCAATCGGCGGCACGGCCAACCCGCAGCTGTACACCACCTACCGAGGCTTCATCGACCCCAGCCTGCCGCACGTCCTGACCTTCAACGTCCCGCTGGGCGACGGCACCTACGACCTGAAACTGCACATGGCCGACCTCTTCTGGACCACGGCGGGCAAGCGAATCTTCAGTGTCAGTGTCCAGGGCCTCACCCCGCCCAACCTGAGCAACATCGACATCGTGGGGGCCGTCGGTCCCAAAAACGCGCTGGTCAGGTCGCTGACGGGGGTACAGGTCACGGGCGGCAAGATAACAATCGTGCTCAGCGCCAGCGTGGATTACGGGGCGCTTTCGGGCATCGAAATTCTGCGTCGGTAGGCGTTCCTGGCTGCTCTTCCTGCCGCCCCTTCACCGTTTCCGCCGCCCCTTCACCGTTTCCATAGACAGTCCACTCAATCAGATACGGTTCAGCTGTGACCCTCACACTTTCGTGAGGGTCATATGTTTGGGTGATCGCGCCGCCTCTTAACAGAGAAAGAATGACAATTCTCTTACATGTGAACTGAATAAACAGCGGCTTCATGAGTAGAGATGCAATGTGTGTCGGTCCCTTTTATGGTGTGTGCGATTAGAATACCGTGAAACAGAGTTCATGTCCTTCTCGTGGACCGGCACTGTTGGGGACCGGCACTGTACAGCCCTCCAGTCACAGCCCTCCAGTCAGGGCCACACTCTGCCTCGCACGCGCGCCTCTTTTCCTCTCATTCCACGTCGTTCCCGCTCGCCCAGGCCCTGCTGTTGCCCTGTTGGAGGTTCCCGGTGCTCACTGTTCATCTGCTCGGTCACGCCCACGTCACCCAGAATGCCCAGCCCGTGCCGCTGTCGGCCAAGGCGGTGGCCCTGATCGCCTACCTGGCCGCCGAGAAGCTGCCGCAGCACCGTGAGCGGCTGGCCGACCTGCTCTGGAACACTGCCGAGGCCCGCACCAACCTGCGGGTCGAACTGGCGCGCATCCGCTCGGCTGGCCTGAACATCTTCCCGGCCAGCCGCCAGCTGCTGTATCTGGAGAGCATCAGCACCGATATCGACCAGTGGCACGCCCTTCAGGAACACGAGATGAACCAGACCGAACTGTCCAGCTGGCTGGCGACCCTGCGGGGCCTGCCCCTGTGCGGCCTGGAGGACCTGGGCAGCACGGCGTTTCAGGTCTGGGTTGAGCAGCAGCGCTGGATGCTGTGCGAGAAGGTCGAGAACACGCTTTCCAGGGTCTATGCCCATTACTCGCGCTCCGGGCAGGACTGGGCCACCCGCATCATCTCGTCGCGGGCCGAGGCGGTGGGGTTTGCCGACCCTGCCGAACTGCTGACCGAGGAGATGATCAACGAGGCCCTGCCGCTGGTTCCGATGGCGCGCGCCGCAGGCCAGCCCCAGACCTCCGCCCAGTTTGCCCGCAACGCCTCGCCGCTGCACATGGTCGCCGAGCAGTTCAGGGC
>JANXWI010000558.1 GCA_025351205.1 Deinococcus sp. | reverse complement strand
GGAAGGCCTACGACGAGGTGGTGTGGCAGGTACAGGCCATCGCCCGCACGCTGGGCCTGGAAACGAACTTCGAGAGCGCGGAAGCTGTGGAATGGGACGGGTACTTCGATCAGCTGGACATCGCGAAAGCCGCAACGGCCCAGACCGCCACAGGGGTTCCCCTGCTGGGCAGGCTGACACAGGGACTGGAAAACCTCAGGTCCGGCATGAAGACAGGCTCCACATCAGAACCGCTCCTCCCCGCCCCCACCGCGCCCTCGGACACGCCGACGATGGACGTGCTGGGCGAGGCCTCCGGGTGGCTGCGTGATCGGGGCTATGAGCTGCTGTGCCTGGGCACCGGGGGCGACGAGTACCTGGCTGTGCCCATCCGGCTCGACCTGCTGGCCCGGGCACAGGCGGCGGCAGAGCACGTGAGCGTTTCGGCGTATCTGATCTGACCCCCCGTTCAGAAGACTGGCAGCCTCTAGACTGCGCTGGTGAGCGTCCCGGTATTTCCTGCAACCGACATTCTGATCGTCGGCGGTGGTCCGGCTGGGCTGTACGCCGCCTTCTACGCCGCCCTTCGAGGCCTTAGCGTGCGGATTCTGGAGGCTCGGCCCGAACTGGGCGGCCAGCTCGCCGCGCTGTACCCGGACCGCAGGGTGTACGACGTGCCTGCCTCGCCCGCCGCGTATGCCGGGGAAGTGGTGGACGCTCTGCTGCGGCAGCTGGAACCTTTCGACATCGACCTTCGGCTGGGCGAGGTGGCCCGCAGTCTGGAGCCGAACGGCGACGGCTGGACGGTGGGCAGCGATCAGGCTCGGTACCCGGCGGGCGCGGTCATTCTGGCCGCCGGACTGGGGGCGCTGCTGCCCCGCCCGGCCAGCGTGCCCGGCCTGCACACCGACTGGCCGACTCCTGGGCTGATGGTTCCCGAATCCGCCTGGGTGCAGGGCGGCGTTCCGCAGGCCACCCGCGCCGCGCTGGAACTGGCCGAGGGGGGCACGCGCGTCACGCTCAGCCACCGCCGCGCCCTGTTCCGGGGCACGCCAGGGCAGCTCAGGCGGCTTGAGGCATTCAGGCAGAGCGGCCAGATCAAGGTTCACGCGCCTGTAGAGGCCGGATTCACTGCGGCTGCCGAGGCCACCTGGCACCTGAACGGCTACCTGCCCGACCTCTCCCCCGTCCTGGGCTGGCCGCTCGGCTGGCAGGGCGAATACGTTCCCGCCGACGCCAGCGGGCAGACTGCGCTGCCGGGCGTGTACGTGGCTGGCGACCTGAGTGCGGCGGGCGGCGACTTCAAGCTGATCTCGGTGGGCTTTGCCCAGGCCGCCATGTGCGCCAACCACGCCGCCCACTTTTTAAGGCCGGAGCTGAAGGTCAGGCCAGGTCACAGCAGCGACTGGAGATTGCCGGAAAGACCGGAGCGGCTCGCGTGAGCGGGGGCGACCTGTTCCAGTTTGGTGGCCGATGTCTCGTGGCCGTGCTTCTGACCTTGATTGCCATCAGGCTGCGGGGAAAACTGGACGCCGAACACATGGTGATCGTGGCGCCGTCTCTCGCCGTGTTCAGCGTCGCAGGCCCACTGGTCGTCGGGGTTCTCGCCGCCTTAGCCCAAAGCGCATCACTCGCCGTCTTGTTCGCCTCCGTCTCGCTGCTTTTTCTGGCCCCCGGTGTACTTCTCAAGTCTGTCTGGGCCATCCCGTGCCTGGCGATTGGCTTCAGCTTTGTTCCAATACTTCTGGTCAGCGCTCTGTTCTGACGAGGCGTATCAATGAACGGCGTTCAATTCCGCCGTGTCCGCCTCCTCAAGTTGGCGCGGGTCCAGGTCGTGTTCCCTGGGCTTCAGCCCTTCGCGCCGCAGCGTCTGGCGCACCTGGTTGCAGCGGCAGACCGGGTAGGTACACAGCAGCGCCTCGGGGTCACGCCGCACCAGGTTCACGGTGGCGTCCACCAGGTCGCGCACCCGGTACAGCCGCAGCTGCGATCTGCCGACGTGAACGGTCTGCGGCGTGACGTGGGGCGAGAGCCGCTCGAAGTCGGCGGAGCAGTTGGGAAACGAGCAGGCCGTGACCCGCCCGTGGTACGACACGTGGCGCGTGAGCAGCGGCATTCCAGCCAGATACTCGCCGTAGTGGATGCTGGTGTTCGAGCTGTGGTCCACCCCTGCCAGCAGCGCGTAGCCGCCAAGGTCATACAGCGCCCCGATGGGGGCATACGGGTTGGCAAGCGTCTGCCGGGCCAGGACCACGTCCGAGTGCTGCCCCAGCGCCACGAAGCTCAGCGCCGGGTGAAACGACCGCTGCGCGTCCGGGCGCTCGATCATGGTCTGCGACAGCCGCCCGATGTCGCGGCTGACCCGCGTGTCACGCGTAAACTGCGAATGAATGGGTGACTCGGGGCCGCGCAGCAGCGTCTGGTAGCTGAAGGCCGGGGCCACCACCGTCGCCGCGCAGCGTTCCAGCGCCTCCAGCAGCGTGCCCGCGCCGCCGTCGAGCGTGCCGAACGACTTGAGGCTGCTGTGGACAATGATGTGCTGATCGCCGGACAGGCCAAGCGCCGCCAGCCCCTCGTCCAGCTGTTGAGACGAAACCTGTACGCGCCGGGCTAGGTTGAGCATTGCAGTAGTTTACGACGCCCCGGCCAGAAAAAAGCGACCCCGCGCCGCATCGGTTCCAGACCGCTGTACACCGCACACACAGGGACCGCAGAAAGCCCACCCCCGCATGCGCAGAAGTGGGCCTGTGAACGCCGAACCGCTTTACTTCACGAACAGCATCTGGCGGTAGTTGGGCAGCGGCCAGTACTTTCCGGCCACCAGTTTTTCCAGCCCGTCGGCAGCCTTACGCACGCCCAGCATGGCGGGCAGCACATGGTCGCGCATGTGGTGGGCCTTCTCGTGGACCTCTTCACCGCCGCTCTCCGCGTTGACCTTCCTCAGCTTGCCCAGCGCCTCGTACAGCTCGTCGGCCAGCCCCGCGACCTCCTCGCTCAGCCCCTTGACGGCCCTGCTCTTGATCTCGACCTCGCCCAGCTCGGCCAGATAGGTCACGGCGGCGGGCAGAATCATGGTCTGGGCGATGTACTCGGTGGTCTCGCCCTCGATGTTGACGGTCTTGAAGTAGATGTCGTACATCACCTCCTGGCGGGCGTCGAGTTCGCGCTTGCTCAGCACCTTGAAGGTTCCGAACAGCGAAACGTTCTTGTCGGCGCTGAAGGTCTCGATGGCGTCCAGGGTGGTCCGCAGGTTCAGCAGCCCGCGCCCCTGTGCCTCCTGGTGCCACGCCTCGCTGTAGCCGTCGCCGTTGAACACGATGCGTTTGTGGGCCGCGTACACCTCGCGCACCACGGCGGTGATCGCCTCGTCGAGGCTGCGCTTGCTGCGGCTGCCGCCGAGTTTCTCCTTGAGCATGACCGTCAGCTGGGTCACGGCGTCGGCCACGATGGTGTTCAGCACGGTAATAGGCAGAGAGATGCTCTGGCTTGACCCTGCCGCCCGGAACTCGAACTTGTTGCCGGTGAAGGCAAAGGGGCTGGTGCGGTTGCGGTCTCCGGCATGACGCGGCAGCTTGGGCAGCACCGGAGCGCCCAGGCCCATCATGCCTGCCGCCGTACCGCGCCCGCCCTGGCCGCTGCTCAGGCGGTCGAGAATGTCGGTCAGCTCGTCGCCCAGGAAGATGCTGATGATGGCGGGTGGGGCCTCGTTGGCCCCCAGGCGGTGGTCGTTCTGGGCGCTCGCTACAGATACGCGCAGCAGGTCCTGGTGGTCGTCCACGGCCTTAATGACGGCGGCGCAGAAGAACAGGAACTGCATGTTCTCGTGCGGCGTGTCGCCGGGTTCCAGCAGGTTCTCGCCCGCGTCGGTGCCCATGCTCCAGTTGCAGTGCTTGCCCGAGCCGTTGATGCCCGCAAAAGGCTTCTCGTGCAGGAGGGCTACCAGCCCGTACTTGCGGGCGGTGTTGCGCAGAATCTGCATGATCAGCTGCTGGTGGTCGGCGGCCACGTTGCTCTGCTCGTAGATGGGCGCGATCTCGAACTGGCCGGGCGCGACCTCGTTGTGGCGGGTCTTGACCGGAATGCCTAGGGCGTACATCTGGGTCTCGGCGTCGGCCATGAAGCTCAGGACCCTATCCGGTATGGCCCCGAAGTAGTGGTCTTCGAGTTCCTGGCCCTTGGGCGGCTGGGCACCGAACAGGGTGCGCCCGGTCATCACCAGGTCGGGGCGCTTGAAGTAGTATTCCTCGGCGATCAGAAAGTATTCCTGCTCCGCGCCAAGCGAACTGCCCACTCTGCTGGCCTCGTTGCCCATCAGTTTCAGGGCGGGCATCACGGCCTGGTTCAGGGCCTCGATGCTGCGCAGCAGCGGTGTCTTGAGGTCCAGCGCCTCGCCGGTCCAGGACGCAAACGCGGTGGGAATACACAGCGTCGCGCCGTTGCTGTGCCGCATGATGAAGGCCGGGCTGGACGGGTCCCAGGCGGTGTAGCCGCGTGCCTCGAAGGTGGCCCGAAGCCCGCCCGACGGAAAGCTGCTGGCGTCGGGTTCGGCCTGGATCAGCTCCTTGCCTGCAAAGGTGGCGATGGCCAGCCCGTCGCCACTTGGCGTCAGGAAACTGTCGTGCTTCTCGGCGGTGCTGCCGGTCAGCGGCTGAAACCAGTGGGTGTAGTGGGTCGCGCCCTTCTCCATCGCCCAGGTCTTCATGGCCAGCGCCACGGTGTCGGCAATCGCCGGGTCGAGCATGGCGCTGCGCTCCAGCGTGCCCTGAAGGCTCTTGAACACCGGGCGGCTGAGGCGCTGGCGCAGGGCCTCCATGGTCAGCACGTCGCTGGCGTACACGTCGTTGATGACGCTGCTGGGGGTATGGTCGGCAAAATCGTCCAGACGCCAGCTCTTGACGGCGCTCAGTACGTCGAATTCCTGATTCATGTCAGCTCCTTTTCAACCGTTCATTCAACCGCTGGACAGAGGAAGGCTCAGCCGCCCGCCGCGCTCTGCCGAGTATAGGAGGCCGCAGCCGCACAAGTCAACGCCAAACCGGGGCAAATTTCAGAATTTCTGGGCCAAAACGGTCTAAATTTCAAAATTCTGTGCCGGATGTTCAACAATTTCTAGACAATTGGTCGGCGGTAACGCAGGATGGGGGTGAGTGCGGCTCCCCCTTCCAGCCCGGTAGGACAGTCAGCTTCAGGAACCAAGACTCTATGATCTGGAACAGTTCAAGCCACAGCCCGTTCATTCCAACCCCTTTGGAGGCCCGTCCATGACCAGAAAATCTGCCCGCTCAGGCACGCTCACCGCAGCCAGTCCCGCCCAAGCTGTACAGTCGCAGGACCCGGAGGCGCTGTCGCCGGAAGCCATTCTGGAGCGGCTGCGCGCCGAGGGCGTGAAGTTTCTGCGCCTCCAGTTCTGCGACATTCTGGGCACCGTGAAAAACATCGAGGTGGCTCAGAGCCAGTTTGCCAAGGCGCTGCGCGGCGAGGTGATGTTCGACGGCTCGGCGGTGCAGGGCTTCACCCGCGTCGAGGAATCCGACATGCTGCTGCGCCCCGACCTGGGCACCTTCCTGGTGTTTCCGCAGTTCTCGCGCGAAGAGGGCGAGCGCGGCAAGGTGGCCCGCCTGATCTGCGACGTGTACCTGCCGGACGGCGCGCCCTTCGAGGGCGACCCCAGACGGGTGCTGCGCCGCCAGATCGAGCGGGCAGCTGGCCTGGGCCTGAGCATGCAGTGCGGCCCGGAGCCTGAATTCTTCCTGTTCGAGCGCGGTGAACGCGGCGAGGGCACCACCCGCACCAACGACCACGCCGGTTACTTCGACCTGGCCCCGATAGACCGGGGCGAACGCATCCGGCGCGAAATCACCAACAAGCTGGTCGAGATGAATTTCGAGATCGAGGGGGCGCACCACGAGGTCGCACCTGGTCAGCACGAGATCGACTTCGGCTACGCGCCCGCGTTGCAGACTGCCGACGCCATTTCCACCTTCAAGTTCGTGGTCAAGCGGGTGGCGCTGGAATACGGCCTGCTCGCCAGCTTTCTGCCCAAGCCGGTGGCCGGGGTCAACGGCAGCGGGATGCACTGCCACCTGAGCCTGTTCCGGGACGGTCACAACGCCTTCGACGACCCGGCGGGCGAGTACGGTCTGAGTAAATTGGCGACGCAGTTCGTGGCGGGTCTGCTGGAACACGCGCCGGGCATGGTGGCGGTCACCAACCCGCTGGTCAACAGTTACAAGCGCCTGATTCCGGGCTACGAGGCCCCGGTCAACGTGGCCTGGAGCACCAGCAACCGCAGCGCCCTGATCCGCATTCCGGCCAGGCGCGGCACGTCAACCCGCGCCGAGTTCCGCATGCCCGATCCCAGCTGCAACCCCTACCTGGCCCTGGCCCTGATGCTGGCTGCCGGGCTGGACGGCATCGAGGCCGGGCTGGAGCCGCCGCCCGCGATTCAGCGCAACATCTTCAAGATGACGGTGCGCGAGAAGCGGCACCACAAAATACGCGAGCTGCCGGGCAACCTGTCCGAAGCCGTGGACGCGCTGGAACGCGACGAGGTGATGGTGGCGGCCCTGGGCGAACATCTGCTGGACCATTACAGCGAGGCCAAGCGTCAGGAATGGGCAGAGTACAGCGAGGCGGTTCACGCCTGGGAACTGGAACGGTATCTGGATCTGATTTGAGCAGGTGTTGACTTCCTGACCAGACCCAGGAGATGTTCAATCTCGCCGTCCAACCTGAAACGCTATCACTCAACGAAGCCCGAGCAACCTCTGGTTGGCGCGGCCTTCTTCCGGGGCCTGGGCGGGATCAGGTGACCAAGGCGGTGGCGCGGCCCTACCCACGCACCTACAGTCACCTTCTACCCATGCTCTACCCTGTGCCTATGACCTCGCCCGCCTCTCTTCCCCTCACCGGCCTCTACGACTCGCACATGCACACGCCGCTGTGCGGGCACGCAGTCGGCCACCCCCGCGAGTACGCCCAGGCCGCGCTGGACGCCGGGCTGGCGGGCGTCACCTTCACCGATCACATCCCGATGCCCGCGTGGTACGACGCGCCCTGGCGGATGCAGCAGGGTGAGCTTGAACAGTATGTGGACATGGTGCAGGAAGCGCAGGCCGAGTTCGCCGGGCGGCTGCATGTGGGGCTGGGGCTGGAGGCCGATTTTCATCCGGGCACCGAGCGCTATGTGGAAGAGGTGCTGGCCGCCCACCCCTGGGATTACGTGATCGGCTCGGTACATTACATCGGGGCCTGGGGCTTCGACAACCCGGAGTTTGTAGACGAGTACGAGCGCCGCGACCTGGGGCAGCTGTACCGCCACTACTACGCGCTGGTGGAGGGGGCAGCCCGCAGCGGGCTGTTCGACGCCGTGGGCCATCTGGATCTGCCCAAGAAATTCGGGCACCACGACCCCGGCACTGCGGTGGCTCTACGCGCGCTGGACACGGTTGCGGCCCTCGGCCTGAGCCTGGACTACAACACGGCGGGCGAACGCAAACCCGTGGCGGAAGCCTACCCCTCCCCCGCCCTGCTCGACGCGGCGGCAGCGCGCGGCATCGGGCTGGTGCTGGGGTCGGACGCGCACCAGCCTGCCGAGGTGGGGTATCACTTCGCGCCGGCAGCCGAGCGGATTCTGCTGGCGGGCGGGCGGCTGGTACAGTACGCGGGGAGGGTGCGCCGTGGCTAAAGCGAAAGAAGGGTCCAGGTCCGCAGAACTTGATCCCGACACCGGGGAACTGCTGGGCGGGCGCAAGGCGCTGGTCTCGGCCCTGAAACGCACCGCCGACCTGCTGGAGGTGCTGGGCGACCAAGGCCTGGGTGATCAGGGCTTCCGGGCCAATGCCTACCGGGGAGCCGCCCGCAGCCTGGAGGCGCTGACCACCGATCTGCCGGAGCTGGCGGCCCGCGAGTTTAAGGGGATCGGGAAGGTCGGGCCGGGCATCGCCGCTGAGCTGACCAAATACGTCCAGAACGGGATTTTTGAACCACTGGCCGAGATTGAGGCGCAGATTCCGCCGGGGGTGCTGACGCTGTTCCGGGTGCGGGGGCTGGGGCCAAAGAAGATTCGTGCCCTCTGGGACGCGGGCGTGACCTCGCTCCAGACGCTCTGGGAGGCGGCCCACGACGGGCGGCTGGCGGGCATGAGGGGCTTTGGGGCCAAGAGTGCCGCCAGCCTCTCGGACGCCGCCGAGTTCGCGCTGGCCTCGCAGGAGCGGCGCTTTCTGAACACCGCCGCCCTGATGGGGGCGCAGCTCCTGGGCTGGCTGGGCGGGCTGGAGCCGCGTCTGGCGGGCGAACTCAGGCGCGGCCTGGACACGGTGGGCACCCTGCGGCTGACCGTGACCGGCACGGCCCAGCAGGTGCTGGCCGCCCTGAACGGCAAGCTGGAAGGTCTGGAGGCCGCGCCCGGCAAGCCGCTCGTGACCGGGCACCTGGAGGGATTGCCCGTGGAGGTGGGCTACGCCGGGGCACAGGCGCGAGGAGCGATTGACCTGACCTTCGGCGGAGGCCCGGAGTACCGCAACCGGGTGCGGGCCAGGGCGCGCGAGCTGGGCCTGGATCTCAGCGGGCGTGGCCTGAAACGCGGCGACGAGCGGCTCGACACGCCCGGCGAGCAGGACGCGCTGCGCGAACTGGGGCTGGAATACCTGCCGCCAGAGTACCGCGAGACCGAACATCTGGCGCTGGGAACCGGGGGACTGCCCGACGAGAGTGAGCTGATTACCGCGCGGCACATGCGCGGCCTGCTGCACACCCACAGCACCTGGTCGGACGGGGCGGCCAGCATCGAGAGCATGGCCCGCGAGGCCGGGCGGCTGGATTTTGCAGAAGATGGCGGAAGCTTTCTGGGCACGGGCGACCACTCCGGCGCGGCGCACTACGCCAACGGCCTGGACGCGGCCCGGCTGCGGCGGCAACTCGGGGAGGTGCGCGAGCTACAACGCTCGGGGCTGCCTCTGGTGGCCGGGGCGGAGGTCGATATTCTGGACGACGGGTCGCTCGACTACCCCGACGACCTACTTGCCGAGCTGGACTACGTGGTGGCGAGCGTCCACAGCGGCTTCACGCTGTCCGCCGAGCGCCAGACCGAGCGCCTGATCCGGGCAGCCTCGCACCCGCTCGTCACCATTCTGGGCCACCCCACCGGCAGGCTGCTGCTGCGCCGCCCCGGCTACCCGCTCGACCTGGAAGCGGTGCTGGAAGCCTGCGCCGCCAACGGCACGGTGGTCGAGATCAATGCCAGCCCCTACCGCCTGGACCTCGACTGGCGGGTGGCCCTGCGCTGGAGAACGCGCCTGAAGTTCGCCGTCAACACCGACGCGCACTCGCTGGGAGGCCTTCAGGACGTGCGTTACGGCGTGACGGTGGCCCGCAAGGCCGGACTGACGCCGGGGCAGGTCATCAACACGCTGACGCGCGCCGAGTTGCTGGAGTTTGTGAAGGCGCAGCGGGCGGGGCGGGGCTGACACGGATTCCGAAGGTCTGGTCTGCCTCGGACGCCCCGTCACCCCCTCGCTGCGCGAGGCCCCTCTTTCTTCGAGCGACCAAGCGTCGTTACCCTCCGGTGCAGAGACGGGCTGATCAATCTAGCCAGAGGAAGGACCGCCCCCGACGACTTGCACCTTCG
>JANXWI010000550.1 GCA_025351205.1 Deinococcus sp. | reverse complement strand
CCCCTGACCATCTTCGGCAGCGGAGTCCGCAACGCCTACCGGCTGGTGTGGCACAGCAACGGCCAGCTCTACGCGCCCGCCAACGGCTCGGCGGCGGGCGGCAACACGCCGGGCACGCCCAGCGACCTGAGCGGCAGCGTGGCCTGCCAGAACCGGCGAGACGGCCCCTACACTGCGCCCGTGGTGCCCGCCCTGAAGAGTGCCAGCGTCCAGAACGACTACCTGTTCCGTGTGGTGCAGGGCGGCTACTACGGCCACCCCAACCCCCTGAGGTGCGAGTGGGTCATGAACGGCGGCAACCCGACGGCGGGGGCTGACCGGGCCGAGGTGGTCGATTACCCGGTGGGCACCCTTCCTGACCGCAACTACAGAGGCTTCGCCTACGACTTCGGCCTGCACGCCTCACCCGACGGCGTGATCGAGGAATACACCCTGGCGGGCAACAGCGCCCTGAAAAACAAGCTGATGGTGGTGCGTTACAGCGCCGGCAAGGACATCGTGATCCTGACACCCGGCGGGGCCAACGGCGACATCATCGCCTCACAGTCGGGGGTGACCGGGCTGAGCGGCTTCAATCCCAGCCCGCTGGACTTGACCGAGGACCGCAGCAACGGCAACCTGTACGTGGCCCAGCTCGATGAGACCACGGGCAGCGGCAAGCTGACCCTGGTGCGGCCCAAGTAAACCAGACAGTTTGAACGCAGGCGGCGGTCCTTCCAGGTGAGGGGCCGCCATTTTTCAGATGGAGACAACATGTGCAGGCCAGGGTCCCTGATCAGCAAGGTCGCTTGGCGTTATACAGACTCCGACTTGAATCCTGTATGAACTACGGGTTCAATCCGACCAAGCGGCGTAGCGTCGCCACCCTCCGGTGCAGAGACGGGAAGACCAATCTGGCCAGAGGGCGGGCCGCCCCGACTGACTTGCACCTTCGCGGCGCTGTTCACGCCAAGAAGCGGGCAGGCCCCTGATGGGGGTCCGTTCTGCCCAAGACCGGGAGAAGCAGAAGGTACGCCCCTCTGCGGTATGGACGCGCAGGCGGCGCTTTCCCGACTGTGCGGGAACTGAGCGGAATCCGTATTGGCCCCTCCCTTTGAGGGGGGAGGCTGGGAGGGGGTGAACTGGCCCAGCGTCCTGCAAGATGTTTTTCCGATCCCCCTGGCTCACAAACGGTCCCGAGCTTTGATACGGCGCCCGTTCGCTGCTCTCCTGCCTACTGCCCTGGCTGGCCCACTTCCGCGCCCGGAACGGTACTGTTCGGAGCCGTGCTGTCCGGAACCATGCCGCCTGGGGCGGTGTTGTCAGGGGATGCTGGAACCGCGTTGGTAGGCGGGGCGTTGTTGGGCGCGGTTCCGGGCGCCGGCTCCGGCAGGGGCTGAAGGTCGCCGGGCACCGCCTGCGTGGCCCCGCCTGTGCCGGGTACGGGAACCGCGTTCGGGTCGATCTGGGGTTGCGCGTCCGGGCTGACTGGAGGCTGGTTCTGCTGGTTGGTCTGCTGCTGGGCGGCCTGGTCCCGTGCTGCCTGCGCGGCCTGGGCCGCCGCCTGGTCTCGCGCGGCCTGATCTGCGGCGGCCTGCTGAGCCGCCTGAGCCGCCGTCTCATCCTGAGCCGCCTGATCTCGCGCCGCCTGATCCTGGGACGCCTGCTGAGCCGCGTCGGCTGCGGTCTGATCTGCGGCCTGGGCAGCAATCTGAGCCTGCGCCGCCTGAGCTGCCGCCGCCTGATCTGCGGCCTGCTGCGAGGGTTGGTTCTGGGTGGCCTGCTGATTTTGTACTGAACTGTCCTGGACCGAATTCCCTTGAGCCGGGGCCGCATTGCCGCCGAACAGGCCGCCCAGGAAGCCGCCCGACTGCTCGACCCTGAAGGCCATCTGTACCCCGCGCACCCGCCTGAAATTGATCTCAGGCGGCGCACCGAAGGCGGTTGCCTGCTGGCCCCGCAGCGCCCCGGCGGCGGCGGCCTGCCAGACCGGGGCGGCCACGTCGCCGCTGTAGGCTGAGGCGGGCAGAGGGACGTTGTCGCTGCGGCCCACCCAGACCGCCGCGCTCAGGCCGGGGGTCACTCCGGCAAACCACAGGTCGCGAATGGCGTTGGTGGTGCCGGTCTTGCCGCCCACCTCGCGCCCGTCGATTCTCGCCTTCCAGCCCAGGCCGCCCTGCTGCGGCGTCAGGTCGTTGACCACGCCTCTGATCATGTCCAGGCCCAGGAAGGCGGTCTGCTGGTCCCAGACCCGCTGCCCGCCGCTTTTGTTGACCGTCAGGATAGTCTTGCCGCCCTCGGTGACCTTCGTGATCAGGCGCGGGGCGTAGTAGGTGCCGCCGTTGGCAAACGGGGCGTAGGCGGCGGCCATCTGGAGCGGGCTGGCCTCCAGCGCCCCGATGGCCAGCGGCAGCCCGGTGTCGGGGGCGGGCGAGAGGCCCAGTTCACGCAGCTTGGACACGAACGAGTTCAGGCCGACCTGCTGCGCGAGCCGCACGGTGGGCAGGTTGAGCGAGTGGTCCAGGGCGTACCGCAGCGTGACCTGCCTGCCGCTGTAGGTGCCGCTGTAGTTCCTGGGCTGGTAGTCGCCGTCCAGGGGCGCGTCGGGCACGGTGTCGGACTGTTTCCAGCCCTTCGAGAGCGCCAGCGTGTACAGCAGCGGCTTGATGCTGCTGCCCACCTGCCTGCGGGCGCGGGTGGCGTTGTTCCACTGTTCCAGCACGCCGTCTCCCAGCTTCTGGCCCACCAGCGCGGTCACGTCGCCGTTTCTGGGGTCCAGCAGCGCCAGTCCCAGCGTGGCCCCGGGCGGCAGCGCCGCGCCCCGGCTGGCGGCCTCGGCACTCACCTGCGCCTGACGGTTCATGGTGGTGTACACCGTCACGTCGGAGCGGTACAGCACGCTGCGGCCCAGCCGCTCAGACAGGTCGCGCTCCACGGCGTCCAGAAAGCCGTCGGCAAAACGCACCTGCGGGGCCGGAGACTGGGCGCGCTTGGCGGCGGGGTCGCTCAGCGTGGCTTCGGTCAGGTTGCCCGCCGCGTCGTAGCGCACCGTCCAGCCCACCGGGCGCAGCGGAAAGTGCCACGCCGCGTTGGCCTCGGCCTGGGTGGCCCGGCCCTCCCTGACCATGCGTGTCAGGACGCTCCTGATAAGCGGGCGGTAGGCTTTGTAGTCGTTGTAGCGCCGGGCGTTGGGCAGCAGGGTCGCCAGGTAGGCGCTCTGGGCCAGGTTCAGCCGCGCGGCATCGACCCCGAAGTAGGTGCGGGCGGCGTCCTGAGCGCCCAGCAGGTCGCTGCGGCCCACGCCCCAATACACCACGTTCAGGTAGGCGGTCAGAATCTCTTCCTTGGAAAACCGGCGCTCGACCTGCACCGCCATCAGCGCCTCCTTGAGCTTGCGGCTCAGGGTCTTGTTCTGCCCGATGTCGGCCAGCAGGGTGCTGCGGACCACCTGCTGGGTGATGGTGCTGCCGCCCTCCTGGTCACCCGTGGCGCTGTGCAGCACGGCCCGCGCCAGCCCCCTCGGGTCGAGGCCGCCGTGGTTGTAGAAGCGGGTGTCCTCGCTGGTGACCACTGCCTTGCGCAGCCAGGAACTCATCTGGGTGGCCTTCAGCAGGTCGCGGTTGACCCGTGCGCCGCTGCTCAGAGACGGCGTGAGCGCGCCGATGATCTGCCCTCCGGCATCGACCACCGTGGCCTTGCCGCCGTACTCCAGCACGTTCAGGTCGTCCACCCGGCGCAGGTCCTGTTGCCACAGCAGCAGCAGCCCGAGCAGGCCCACGCCCGCCAGCAGACCCAGAATCAGCAGGGTCTTGAAGAGGGTGGTGATCAGCCGCATGGCGGGCCAGCCTGGAAGGGGGGGTAGGTCATGACCGTCTGGAGACAGGATAGTGCCAAAAGCTGACGGAGTCTGAGAAGCAACGGCCCCGGCCCTGTATCGGCTCGATGTTGTATCAGCCAGGTGTTCTCTCAATCCGTCCGTCACGCCCGCCGGCCCCGGAGCGGTAGGCTACACGTATGGCGAATCTGAGCGGGACCACCATCATGCTGACCGGAGCGGGCGGGGCACTGGCCACCGCCGTGGCGCAGGAACTGGTGGACGCGGGCGCGGAGCTGATCCTGGTCGGGCGCGGCGAGAGCCTGAAGCGTGCCGGAGACCGGTTTCCGGCCACCGAGGTGCTGGAACTCGATCTGGGCGACCCGGCCAGCAGCGAGGAGCTGAAGAAGCACAAGGTGGACATGCTGGTGCATACCGTGGGGGCTTTTGCCATGCAGGACGCCCACAAGGCCAGCCCAGCCGACCTGCACGCCATGATGAACGCCAACATGACCACGCTGTTTCACGCGGTGCAGGGCGTGCTGCCGCACATGCTCCGGCAGAAAGAGGGCATGATCCTGGGCGTGAGTGCGGCCCAGGCCGCCCGCATGAGCGGCAAGGGCGCGGCGCTGTACACCGCCAGCAAGGCCGCCGTGGCCGCCTACCTGCTGAGCCTGAACGACGAGTTGCAGCGCAGGGGCGTGCGGGCCTGCGTGGTGTACCCGATGGGGGCCATCGACACGCCTGCCAACCGGGCGGCGGGCCTGGCCTGGGAAAGCATGATCGACCCGCGCGGCCTGGCCCAGAGCATCGCGCAGGCGCTGACGCAGACGCCCAGGGCGCACCTGAGCGAGATCAAAGTCTACCCGGACGCCTGATGCTCGGCAGATTGGGTAGAGCAGACTGGATGAGAACAGTCAGAGCCGTGCAAGAGTTGTGCCGCTAAGCTGAGCGGTATGCGTCGCCTGCCTGCCCGCCACGTCTTCGTGTTCAGCCTCATGGCCGCCCTGGCCTGCCTGGTGCTGACCGTCTGGCTGGGCATGAACCGTACCCCCTGGGCGCTGCTGCCCGCCGCCCTGACCGTCTGGTTCGTGATCGACAGCTGGCGGGCCTGGAACTGGAGCAGGCCCGCCGATGATCAACCAATCGCCGAGCAGCCCGCTGCGGCGCAGACCAGACCGGCAGACCGCTGAAGCCTGAATTCAGGGACTGGCTGCCTTGACTTGCCGACTGGACTGATCTGCTGGCTAGACTGAACGGGTGAACCGACCCCTGATCTGGCTGGCCCTCGACGGTGTGGGCCACCCGGCAGACGCGCCCCCTGACAGCCCCTGGGAAACTGAACTGCCCACCCTGCGCCCCCTGATAGACGCCGGACTGGCGCTGGACGCCACGCTGGGGGTGCCTGGCCTGCCGCAGAGCGCCACCGGACAGACCTGCTGGCTGACCGGGCAGGACGGCGTGGCCGCCATGAAGGGGCATTTCGGGCCGCAGCCCGGCCCCACCCTGCGCCGCCTGCTGGACACCGCCTCGCTTCCGGTGCGCCTGACACAGGCGGGCGGACGGGCCGCGCTGCTCAACGTCTATCCGCCGGGGTACTTCGAGGCGCAGGCCAGGCGCGCCCACCACGGCTGCTTTCCGTACAGTTTTCTGGCGGCGGGGCTGGCGCTCAACCCGCCAGGCACGCCGTCGTCACCGCTGCCGCTGCTCTCGCCCACGCTGGGCCTGGAGTACCGCTCACCCTGGGCCGTGCACGACGGGCCGGACGACTGGCGGCGCACGGGTGAGGCGCTGGCCGCCGTGCGAGGCTACGACCTGCTGGTCTTCGACGCCTGGTTCGGTGACGTGCTGGGCCACCTGGGCGGCGAAACGCCCCCGGACGGTCTGTGCGCGGCGGCGGGCGAGTACCTGCGGCGGCTCGACGCGCTGCTGTGCGGCCTGCTGGGGGCGGGCGCGGCGGTGGTGCTGAGCAGCGACCACGGCAACTTCGAGCATCTGGGCGTCAAGTCGCACACCACGGCGCGGGTTCCGTTCGCAGGGTCGGGCGTCTCGCTGACGCTGCCGGATGGACGCGCCCCCGGCAACGTGCTGGAAGGTGGGCAGGCGCTTCAGGGCTTCTACGGTCTGTAAAGATAACTGCACAAAATTATGCTATAGTCGTAACACTCAACCGAGGGCCAGTTCGTGGCCCACCCGCAGCCCTGGCTGCCCTGGTTCGTTCCGTCTGCACCGCGCCGCCGCGCCCGCCTCGCCAATATGAATCCCGCCTGGACAGGTGGGAGGGTGACCGATGTCCAGATTTATACGGTTTTCCAGATTGATACGGTTTGTTTGGGTTCCTGTTTACGTGCGCCTCAGATACCTGCGGCTCAGGTTCCGACCCTTCGCGGGTCCGCTTTCCGGCCCACCGCCGTCCAGCCCGCTGCCCCTCAGCCCTCCCAGCCCCTTGCCTTCAGGAGTGCCCCTGCCCCCTCGCCTCCCAGTGACTGAACCTCTGGTCCGTCCTGTCGCGCTGGTCCTGAAATTTCTGAGCATCCTGGTGGCCCTGACCGGCCTGCTCCTGACCTTTTGCCTGGCCCGCAGCGGTCACGACACTGCCGGGCTGGTCGCGGTGCTGAGCGCCCTGGTGCCGCTGCTGGTGGTCGTCGTGAGGAGCCGCTGACGGCGAACGCCCGGGCACGGTCCGCGTTTCCTGGGGGGGTGTTGCCCCGCGTTTCGGGGGGTGTTCCAGCTGCCTATCCGAAGATCGGTGGACACGGACTATTCATGAATCTGTACCGCTAAACGTGATCAAGACCTGATTGTAAGGACAATGTAAGCTGATCTGCTCAGACTGAAAAATGAGAATGGCCCCGCCGACTTTGCCCCGCCTGCCCGTTGCCCTGCTCACAGCGCTGGGCAGCCTTTTTACGGCCTTTGCCCTCGCGGTGCTGCTGGGCCTGCTAGGGGTGAGCCTGCCCGGCTGGACCTACGACCAGTTGCCGCTGAGCGTCTCGGTCCTGAGCGCCGCCGGAACCTGGTGGGCCGCGCGGCACGCACCGCCACCAGACCGGCGGGCCTGGACGCTGTTCGCGCTGGGCCTGAGTGCCTGGGCGCTGGGCGACTTGACGTACAACCTCTACAAACATCTGCGCCCGGACGGTGAGCCGCCCTTTCCGTCGTGGGCCGACGCCTTCTATCTGCTGTACGCGCCGCTGGTCACGGCTGGCATCTGGCGGCTGATGCGTCCGGCGGCGTCCGGGGCACAGTTCGGGCCACAGTTCACGCGCCTGCTGCTCGACATCGCCACGGTGATTCTGACCGTGTTCGTGCTGCTGTGGCATTTCGTGTACGCGGACGCGGTGGGGGGGTCGGAAAACCTGACCGGTCTGCTGGTCAACCTCAGCTACCCGCTTCAGGACTCGCTGATGGTCAGCCTGATCCTTCTGATTGCCCTTCAGGCGAAGGTCAGGCTGTCCCGCGCCGCCATCGCGTGGCTGAACCTGGGATTTCTTTTCAATTTTGTCGGCGACGTGGCCTACGCCGTGCTGCTGCCCGAACCGTACAGCCTGAGTAATCAGGTGATGGACGTCTGCTTCACCTTCTGCCAGGCCGCGCTCGGTGTGGCGGCCATCTGGAGCGTGCTGCGCCCTGGTGAGAGTCAGGGCGTCCTGAGACAGCGTTCTCTGTTCCTCAGTCCCTACGCAGCCATCGTGATCTGTTTCAGCCTGATCGCCTGGCAGGTGGGCGCCCGTCACGGCGTCGCCGCGCCCACCGAGCTGCTGCGCGTGCTGGGTGACGTGGTGGGAACCGGCCTGGTCACGCT
>JANXWI010000540.1 GCA_025351205.1 Deinococcus sp. | reverse complement strand
TGGCCGCCTGCACGTCCGGCACCTGAATCACCTGGCCCACGTCGAGGGTCGGGTTGCTCAGGGTGTTCAGTTTCAGCAGCCCCTGGGCGTCGGTGCCGTAGCTTCTGGCGATGCTGAACACGGTGTCGCCGGGGCGGACGGTGTACTGCCCCGCTGAGGCTGGAGCGCCGGACAGGATGGCCGAGGTTAGGAACGCTATAGCCGCGCAGAGAGCCGAACGACAAGTGAGAGAAGTCACCCCTGTATCATAAGGAAAAATAAGGGTGAAGAGGGTGAGAATTTTCGCGTGCTGGACAGTAAGGTGAAGGATCGGAATGGTTTTGATGCGCTGGGACGTAATTTTTGACAGTTCTTACCTAATTGCAGGCGGCCAGCCGGGCAAGCAGGCCCAGGGCCAGCGCCGGGGCGAGGGTGCTGCGGGATAAAACCATGGGGTCCTCCGTGGAGCAGGGGAGAAAACAGAAGGTGCCTTCGGACGAGGGCACCTTACGACTTCATGGGTTGAACTTGGTGTGAAATTTTGTATCTGGTGACGATTGAGTTTGGGGATTCAGAAGGTAGAACCTGAGCGGACAGTGTACTGCCCCGCCGGGGCTGGAACGCCGGACAGAATGGCCGAGATCAGAAGCGTTGGAGCCGCGCAGAGGGCCGAACGAAAAGTGAGAGAGGTCGCCCCAATATGTATCAAAAGGAGAAACGAGGATGAAAAAGTGAGGATTTCCGCGTGTTGGATAGTGAGACGTGGAGAAAAATTAGGTTCTATACTCTAGGAAGGGAAATTTGATTGTGCCTTACTTGGAAGTGAGGCACCAAAAAGATAGGCAATTATAGGGTAAGGGCTAGTATATAGATGGTTGAATCATGCCATTGTCCGAATGAGGAAGATAAACGATGAATCAGAATATTACATTTTCTATCAAATACCAATGTCACGTCGCATTTAGAAAAGCGAATCCTCGTCGGCAGGAGAATCAACAGATTCTGGGTTAAAGAGTTCCAAGTTTGCGAATTTTACAAGTAATTTCTTCACTCCTAACGCGCCAAAGTTTACGGAGACCTCTTGCTTATCACCTGTTCCGTTTGAATAGATTATAGTTCCTGATCCGTGTTTGATGTGACTGACTTGATCTCCTACCCCAAACTTATTTTTTTGCTTCCTCTGAATCAAGTTATCTTCTATGTAAGAAAAGCGTCTACCTAAATCGCCTAAAGAATTAAGTATTAATCCGGTTTCATTTGTAACATCCACTTTTTGGGGTAGGCTAGCAGATTCAATCCCAAGTAATGCGATCAAAGAATTTATGTCTCCTGACTTGTTTATATGGCTCTCATATGTAGCTTTTATGATTTTTGAGAGTGAATCAATCGCCTTCGCCACCAAATCAACCCTTAAGCTTTCATTATACACGAAATCCCTCATAGTTTGTATGTCAAATATCCGGTTTGTAGATTCATCTTTGACTAAAGTTACTGGAAGATTAAATGCTTGCCGTATCCCGAGTTCATACATAACGTTTGGATTTTTTCCACTTAAATCCGCGATCATCATTGAGGAGTTAACCACATATTTTATGATATCCAACATTATAAAATTAGTTTTTTGAACATCATCAGCTCTAATTGGAATAAAACCTGCTGCTTCGCACGATGGTTTTATTATATTTTCATACACTCGTCCAAAATGACCCTCTGAATATGGCGTAGTATCTGAAATCGGCATAGCAACAAAGCACAACTTTTCTTCTACAGATAATTCAGTAACTTGCACAGATTCGGTGTTCATTGACATTAATCTGTACCGTCTAAAAATGTCTGTATGTTCAACATACTCACCCGCACTTGCTGTATCCGCACGCCTGGCACTTCAGACAGCCTTCCTCCCGAATCACGGCCTGCTCGTCGCAGACGGGGCACTTCTCGCCCGCCATGCCGTCCACACTCACCCCATGCGCCCCGGCCTCGGCAAACTCTCCGCCAGCCAGGACGGGCAGGCTGTTCACCTCAAGGTCGCTGGCAAAGGTCTCCAGGGCCACGGCGATCAGGTCGGCCTTGCTGCCCACCAGCCGCCCGTTGTAACTGCCGTACAGCCCGCCGTTCAGCCCGCGCAGGGTCTTGACGATGGCGCTGGCGGGTACGCCGTGCTGAAGCGCGATGCTGACCACGCGGCCCAGCGCCTCGCTGTCGGCGTTGGCCTCGTCTCCGGCACGGCCAGAGATGACCATCACCTCGACGGGCTTGCCCTGTAGGTGGTTGACCGTCACCAGAAAGCTGCGGCGGTGGCCGCTGGTGGGGTCTTGCAGCTTCACCATGTCGGTCACGCCGGTCAGGCGGGCCGGGCGCTCGTAGACGGGGCGAACGGGCTTGGCGAGGGCCACGGGCGCGGCCTGAACCGAACTGGCCTGAACGGGCGCGGCAACGGGCTGAACAGCGGCGGCGCTCTCGCCCATCACCTCGGCGGCGGGCGTGCTGAGCGCGGTTTCGGCCTCCGCGTCGCCTTCCTTCTTGGCCTTGCTGACGCTCAGCACCTGAAACTGCCTGGAGCCGTCGCGGTACACCGTGATGCCCTTGCAGCCGGTGCGGTACGCCTCGCTGTAGGCGTCCTCGATCTCCTGCACCGTGGCGGTGTTGGGCAGGTTGATGGTCTTGGACAGGCTGTTGGCGGCGAAGCTCTCGGCGTCGAAGGCACACTGCACCGCGCCCTGCATCCGCACGTGATCGAGGGGTGCGATGTCATGGGCACACACGAACACCTGCTGCAAGGCCTGCGGAATGAAGTCCAGGCCCACCACGCTGCCGTGGTTCTCGCTCAGGGCGTCGGTCACCTTGTCCCAGTCCCATCTGCCCCCGATCTCCAGACCGGCGGCGGGCGGGTAGGTTTCCAGCAGTTCGACCAGCAGCGGGGCCAGCAGGGCGCGGTACTCGGAGCCGATCTTGCGCCAGATGAACGGGCTGAACACAGGTTCGATGCCTGACGATACGCCCATCAGCATGCTGGTCGTTCCGGTGGGGGCCACGGTCACCACGGCCACGTTGCGGCGGGGGTCGTGCGGCATCTTGGCCGCGTTGCGCTCGTACACCGGGTACACGCCGCGCTCACGGCCCAGGTTCTCGCTCTCGGACACCGCCTCTTCCCGCAGCGCACTCATGATGTCGTAGATGGCCCGGCGGCCCGCCTCGCTGTCGTAGCGCAGCCCCATCTTGATCAGCGCGTCGGCCAGTCCCATCACGCCCAGGCCCAGGCGGCGCAGTTCGCCCCCGGTCTGCCTGTTGTCGTCGAGCGCGAACACGTTCACGTCCAGCACGTCGTCGAGGAAGCGCACGCAGGTGCGGGTGTCTTCGCGGAAACGGGCGTCGTTGAACGCGCCGTTCTCCACGTAGGCCGCCAGATTGATGGCCCCCAGGTCGCAGGCCTCCCCGGTGGTCAGCGGCACCTCGCCGCAGGGGTTGGTGCTGCGGATTTCATAGCGGGCACCCAGGTTCTTGAGGGCCGAGAACTCGTTCACCCGGTCATTGAAGATCAGTCCGGGTTCGCCGGTGCTCCAGGCGTGGGTGGCGATCTCGCGCCACAGCCACGCCGCCGGGATGCTGGGCTGGCCGCCGAGGCTGTACACCGGCACGCCCCTGGCTCCGTCCAGGTCACGGTCCGGCAGGGCGGGCCACTGGCCGCTGAAGGTGCCCTCCTGTGGCAGCAGGTGATACTTGCCCGGCACCTCCTGCGCGGCCAGCGGCCACAGGGCGTTGTTCTGGAGGACGTTCCAGAAGGCCTCGGTCACCAGGAAGCTGATGTTGAAGGTGCTGATGTCGCCCTCGATCTCCTCGCGGTCCAGGTCCTTGGCG
>JANXWI010000483.1 GCA_025351205.1 Deinococcus sp. | reverse complement strand
GACGATGATCGCGGGCCACAGGCCGTACTGCCGGTAGGTGCCGCTGCCGCCGGGCAGATCGACACCACGAATGTCGCGGCCTCGCAGGCGCGAATACAGCACCCCGAACACCACCGAGCCGAGCAGATACGAGAGCAGCAGGACAAGGGGGGCGACCATGGGAACAGTCTAGCTGACGTTCATGCCACCCCCGTCCAGACTCAGGATTTCAGAACAGGCACCTCAGAACAGGCGGCTGAAGATTCCCAGCACGATGAAGTAGCCAACGCCCGAAAGCAGCAGCGTCACGATGGCCCCGGTCTGATCGCGCACGTTCATGCTCGACTGCACCGCTAGAAAACCGAAGTAGACGGTGACGAGGCTCAGCACCCAGCTGATGAACCAGCCGAGAATGGGAACAATCCCGATCACGGTGCTGACAATGGTGATGGGTACGAAAAAAAGTGCGAAGGTGTAGGCCACTTCCGGGTAGGTGCCCGTGCCTCTAAACAGGTTTTTGCCGATCAGGTAGACCAGCCCGGTGAAGACGGCGAAGCCCGCAAAGGTCAGGATCAGGCGGCTGAAAAACTGGGCTAGGGCGTTCACGTTGGGATGGAAAATGCCGAAAAACCCAGAAATCACAGCAGAGATCAGGGCGGCCAGGGCCACGTAGATGTACGCCTCAGTGGTCCCGCCCCGGCGCTCGAACTGCTCGAAGCTCGCCACGCTGGGCTTGGACAGGACCGCCACACTCTGGGGAAACATGTCGGTGATGGTGGCCTGCGCTTTGGGCTGGGTCATGGGTGGTTCCTCCGGGGGAGCAGGCGGTAAAGGTACAGGTGGACTGAATTGAGCAGGAATTTCGGAGCCGGACAGCACCGGAGACGCTGAGCGCGGCGGCAGGAAACAGGACAACAGGGCAACAGTGACCGGGGGCATCTGGCCAGCTCTGGTCTGACCTTCAGGCCAGCATACGACGAAGCCGCCTCCTGAGGGTCAAGTATGACCTAACCGGCAAGCCGGGCCGACGCCGCCCTGTCACGACCCGCCCGTGTGCCGTAAGCCACACACCCAGTATGTTTATGCCGTAAAATGACCGGATGCTTAGAGTCGAGTCGGAGTACACGCCAGCCGGAGATCAGCCGACCGCCATCCGCAGCCTGGTCGAGGGCCTGGGGTCCGGCCTGCGCTACCAGACGCTGCTGGGAGCCTCCGGCACCGGCAAGACCTACACCATGGCGAAAGTGATCGAGGAGACCGGGCGGCCCGCCCTGATCATGGCGCCCAACAAGATCCTGACCGCGCAGCTGGCCAGCGAGTTCCGCGAGTTCTTTCCGGCGAGTGCCGTCGAATTCTTCATCTCGTACTACGACTACTACCAGCCGGAAGCCTATGTGCCGGGCAAGGACCTGTTCATCGAGAAGGACGCCAACATCAACCACGAGATCGAGCGGCTGCGGCACTCGGCCACGCGCTCGCTGCTGACCCGCCCCGACACCATCGTGGTGGCCTCGGTGAGCTGCATCTACGGCCTGGGCGACCCGGAAGAGTACCGCGCCATGAACCTGCTGCTCAAGGTCAACACGCCGATTGGCCGCGACGCCATTCTCGACCGGCTGGTGCAGATGCAGTACGAGCGCAACGACATCGACCTCGCGCCGGGCAGATTTAGGGCCAAGGGCGACACGCTGGAAATCTGGCCCAGCTACGACGAGCAGCCCCTGCGGCTGGAGCTGTGGGGCGACGACCTGGAGCGCATTCAGGTGGTACATCCGGTGACCGGAGACAGCCTGGCCGACCTCGACGCCACTGTCGTGTACCCGGCCAAGCATTACGTGGCGTCTGCGGGCAACGTCGAGCGGGCCATCGTGACCATTCAACAGGAACTCGACGAGCGGCTGGAGTATTTCAAGAGCATGGGCAAGCTGCTCGAAGCCCAACGCATCAAGGAGCGCACCCTGTACGACCTGGAGATGATGAAGGTCCTGGGGTACTGCTCGGGCATCGAGAACTACTCGCGGCACATCGACGGGCGCGCCATCGGGGCCACGCCGTACACCATGCTCGACTACTTCCCCGACAACTTTATTACCTTTATCGACGAGTCGCACGTCACCGTTCCACAGATCGGCGGCATGGCCAACGGGGACCGCGCCCGCAAGCAGACCCTGGTGGACTACGGCTTCCGGCTGCCTTCGGCGCTCGACAACCGCCCGCTGAACTTTCAGGAGTTTCTGGAGAAGACCGGGCAGACCGTCTACGTGAGCGCCACGCCCGGCCCCTACGAGCGCGAGATCAGCGACAGCACCGCCGACCAGATCATCCGGCCCACCGGGCTTGTAGATCCGCCGGTCAGCGTGCGGCCCATTCAGGGGCAGATCGAGGACCTGCTGGGGCGCATCCGGCAGCGGGCCTCGGTGGGCGAGCGGGTGCTGGTCACCACGCTCACCAAGCGTATGTCCGAGGACCTGAGCGAGTACCTGCTGGAAAAGGGCGTGCGGGCGCGGTACATGCACAGCGACATTGACGCTGTGGAGCGGCAGGTCATTATCCGTGACCTGAGGCTGGGCCACTACGACGTGCTGATCGGCATCAACCTGCTGCGCGAGGGGCTGGACCTGCCGGAGGTGTCGCTGGTCGCCATTCTGGACGCCGACAAGCCGGGCTTCCTGCGGTCCGAACGCGCCCTGATCCAGACCATCGGGCGGGCGGCCCGTAACCTCAACGGCGAGGTGATTCTGTACGGCGACGTCGTCACGCCCGCCATGCAGTTTGCGATGGACGAGACGCGCCGCCGACGCGAGAAGCAGACGGCGCACAACATCGAGCACGGCATCACGCCCACCAGCATCAAGAAGGGCGTGCGCAGCGTGATCCGGGGCGAGGAGGCCGACGAACTGCCACAGGCGGGTGAGATGGCCGAAGGCAAGGACGCGCTGACCATGCAGCTGACCGACCTGGAACTCGACATGTGGCAGGCCTCCGAGGAGCTGGATTTCGAGAAGGCGGCCAGCATGCGCGACCAGATCCGGGCGATAGAAGCCAAGTTGCAGGGCAAGGAATACGCCCAGCCGACCATTCCGGGGCAGAAGATGCGGAAGCGCGGGCGGCGGTAAGAGTTGTACCAGATTCAGTCCGGTTAGAGAGAGCGTCTGGAGATGCGGAAGCGCGGGCGGCGGTAACTGGAGATGAAAGGCGGCCTGCGCGGGTCGCCTTATTTGTCGGAATACACTCTGAACATGGGCGACCCCGTCTCCAACACGATGAGCGTGGAAGACTATCTGCGGACGGAAGACGAGAGTCTGTGGCGGCGCGAATATGTGGCCGGTTTCGTCTATCCGCTGCACGGTGCGGCCCCGGACCAGAACGGCGCCAGCGTCGCGCACAGCCTCATCGGGGGCCACATCATCGGGGCGCTGCATCCCACCGTTGCGCGGCTTGGAGATTATTTGTATGCCTATCAGCTGAAACTGTTCATCGAGGCCAGCAGATGTTTCCTGTATCCCGATCTGATGCTCGTTGCGAAGACGGAACCTTACGGGCCGGACGCCATGTACGTTTCCAATCCTTACCTGCTGGTAGAAATCATCTCTGAACACACGGAGTTTCGGGACCGGGTGGCTAAATATGGCCTCTACACCGCTATTCCCAGCCTGCAAACATATTTGATCGTCGAGCAGGACGAGCGGCGCATATATGCTTACAGCCGCGAAAACAATGGCTGGCAGATGCAGGAACTCATCGGTGAGGGCGACATCCACCTGCCCTGCCTGAACCGCAGCCTGAGCCTGGGCGAGATTTACGACGGCGTGCTGTAGCCCGCTGGCCGCTTTCCGTGTTCCTCTGAGGCTGAACATCCCGGCGCTCGGCGGAACGCAGGTTGTGGGCAGGCGCCACCGTGCTCTCGGCGCTGGAACGCGGCCACAGCGTCATCACTTTCGCGTGTGGGCACGCCGGACGAGTCGCCGGAAGCGGTCACACGGCTGACCGGCGTGACGTTGGTATGCCCATATGTGAAGGTGTGCCCACATGTGAAGGTGCGGCGTCAGAGTGGGACACGTTCCCTGCCCCCGGACTCTAGAATGCCGGGCAGCGCTGTGTATCGGTGCAGGTCGCTGGGCATCGCAAAACGGGAGGACGGGGCATTGAGTCAGGTCGGCAGGGGTGAACTGTACATCGGCAGCGTCGAGCAGCACTGGCCGTTCTCGCGCGGGCTGGTGGTCGAGTCGCTGCTCAACGCCGGGGCTGCCCCGGACGCCGCCGCCGCCGTGTCGCGCAGCCTGGAAGACCAGCTGCACAGCCTGGGCCAGACCTACACCACCACCGCCGGACTCAAGGCCCTGATGGTGGAGCTGAGCGGCGAGCTGATCGGCCCGGACGTGGCCGCCGAGGCGGCCCGCCAGACCGCCGCCTTCGAGGACATCGTGGTGCGGACCCAGAAACGCGCCCTGCCCTTTTCGCGCGGGGTGCTGGCCCGCAGCTTGGAAGACCTGGGACTGGTCCCCCGCGACGCCTACTCGGTGGCCAGCCAGGTGGACCTGTGGCTGCGGCGGGGCGGCGTGCAGGAGCTGTCGGCAGACGCCATCGACGACCTGACTGAGCGGATTCTGGACGAGCAGCACGGCCACCAGATGCGCCAGACCTACCGTTTTCTGCGCCAGAACCGGGGCAAGCTGGGCGTGCTGAGCGACGAGAGCACGCTGCCCACGCCGTTTTCCAAGGGCATCCTGGTACAGTCGCTGCTGGCGGCGGGCGTGGACCCCGACTACGCCCGCAAGGTGGCCCGCAGCACCCAGCGGCAGCTGCGCGGCTCGGACGACTTGGTGGTGAGCCGCACCCAGATCCGCGAGATGGTCGAGGAACTGCTGCGCGGTGTGGTCGGGCCGGAGGTGGCCGCCCGCTACCGACTGCTGCGCGTGATCCGCAAACCGCCCAGGCCGCTTGTTATTCTGCTGGGCGGGGTGAGCGGCACCGGCAAGAGCCTGCTGGCCTCGGAGATCGCCTACCGGCTGGGCATCTCGCGCATCGTGTCCACCGACTCGATCCGTGAGGTGATGCGGGCCGTGGTCAGCCCGGAGCTGATTCCCACCCTGCACGCCAGCACCTTCAACGCCTGGGAGGCGCTGACCCCGCCCGAGCAGGAGCGCCCGAAACACCCCAGCGAGCGGCAGCTGCTGGCGGGCTTCCGCGAACAGGTGCAGCAGGTCAGCGTGGGTCTGGGCGCGCTGGTGCGGCGCAGTCTGGAAGAGGGCGTGAGCATGGTGCTGGAGGGCGTGCATCTGGTGCCCGGCTACCTTCCGGCGGGCAACTTTGCCGGGGCCATCGTGGTGCCCATCCTGATCACCCTGCCCAGCGGTGAGCAGCACCGCAGCCATTTCGAGTCGCGCGACCTGGAAAGCAGCCAGCGGCGGCCCCGCAACCGCTACATGCAGTATTTCGACGAGATCAGGGCCATGCAGGGCTACCTGGAACGGCTGGCTACCCAGCAGGGCGTGCCGCTGCTCGACGGCCTGAGCCTCGACGACTCGGCAGACAGGGCCGTTGGGCTGGTGCTTCAGCGGGTGCTGGCCGAGCTGTCGCCAGCCGAGCGCACCCAGCTGCTGGGCGAGGCCGACGCCAGCGCGGTGGGCACCATGCAGGAGGAGACGTAGACAGAGGTGCAGACGTAGCCAGCGGTGCAGGGCCGCCCGAGGTCAGCTCCTGCCGCTCTGTTCGGTCCGGGGCAGGCGCACCACCGAGAACCAGAAGTCCTCGAAGGTCTTGACCACCACAAAAAAACTCTCCATGCTGATCGGCTTGACGATGTAGGCGTTGGCAAAGCTGTCGTAGCTTTTCAGCACGTCGGTCTCGGCGTCGGAGGTGGTGAGCATGACCACCGGAATGCCCCGCAGCGCCGGGTCTGCGCGGATGGTCCGCAGGGTGCTCAGGCCGTCCATGCGCGGCATGTTGATGTCGAGCATCACCAGGTCGGGGCGCTGGGCCGCCTGGTACTCGCCCTCGCAGCGCAGGTAGGCCAGCGCGTCCAGACCGTTCTCGACCACGTCCAGATGCACAGACAGGCGGCCCTGCTTGAAGGCCTCACGCACCAGAAACACGTCCATATCGTTGTCTTCGGCCATCAGGATACGGATGGATTTGAGGCTGGGCTGGGTCATGGGAATTCCAATAAAGAGAAGGGAACGTGGTTGGACAGTTCGGCACGGTCTGATTTAGCACGGTCAGATTCGGCACGGTCAGATTCGGTGCGGTACGGTTCTGCTCGGTCTGCTTCTGCGGTTTCAATATGCTTGTGCGGGTCGGGAAGCCGCTGCCAGAAAACACACACAGCTGCGCCGTGCAGAGAAAGACCACGCCGGAATGATTGAACGCCCCAGATTAACATCATTCATGAACAGAAATTCATGAGGGTGCCGTGTCTGTCAGGGTGCCGCGCTCACCAGGCTGCCGTGTTCACGTGAAGTCGCGCGGTCTGTGGATTCACGACGACTCCGTGCCGGCGGGCAGTGCGGCAGCCGGCAGCAGGAAGTGAAAGCGGCTGCCCCGCTCAGGCTCGGATTCCAGCCAGATGCGCCCGCCGTGCAGTTCGGTGATGCGCCGACAGATCGCCAGTCCCAGTCCGTTGCCGCTGTAGCGCGCGCGCCCGTGCAGCCGCTGGAAGATCACGAACACCTGCTCGTGGTACTGCGGCTCGATTCCGATGCCGTTGTCCTCAACCGTGAAATGAATCAGCTCACCCCCAGCTTCAGCTCCGCTCGGCGCGTCGGCGCTCAATTCGGGAAGCGCCGGTTCGTCGGCTGCCCGCGCGGTCACGCTCAGCCGGATGGGGCGGTCTTCGCGGCAGAACTTGAGCGCGTTCTGAAGCAGGTTGTACATCAGCTGGGTCAGCAGGCTCTCGCGGCCCAGCACGGCAGGGAGTGGTCCCAGCGTGATACTCGCCCCGCAGCGCTGCATCTCGTCTTGCAGCGTCACCAGCACGCTTTCGGTGACGCGCCGCATGTCTACCGGGGTAAATTCCAGCACCTCGGCCCGCACCTTGGCAAAGCTCAGCAAGTCCTGTATCAGCGTCTTGAGGCGCTCGGCCCCCACGATCACGTTGCGGGCGTAGAACTGGCCGCGCTCGTCCAGGCGTTCGCCCTGGGTGCTGAGCAGCAACCCGGCAAAGCTGGCAATGGTCCGCAGCGGCTCCTGAAGGTCGTGCGAGGCCACGAAGGCGTAGTGTTCCAGGTCGGTGTTGGACCGGCTCAGGCTCCGGTTGAGGTCTTGCAGCTCGCCGTGCGAGGTCTGGAGCTGGGTCACGTCGGTCAGCAGCAGCAATCTCCCGCCCTCCTGAAGCTCCTGGGTGATCAGGTACCAGCGCGCTCCCCTGGGCGTGGCGAGCTGCCGGGGTTCCTGTGAGGGCAGTTCCTGGGGCAGCGTCCGCACGCCCTGAGCATCCAACTGGTCGTGTGACAGCAGCGCCGGAGACGAGGCCAGGTGCGCCGCCAGTTCCGGCCACAGCTCCTCCAGCGGCTGGCCCAGGAACGCTCCACTGTCCAGCTTCAGCTCCTCCTGGGCGGCGCGGTTGACCCGGACGACCATGCCCGCCGCATCGATCAGCCACACCTGGGCGGTCATGGCGTTCAGCACCCCGCCCAGTGTCAGGTCGGTGCGGCGCAGCGTTTCTCGCTCGCTTTCCAGCTCGCCCCGGACCGCTCCCACGCTGGCCCGGACCGCCTCTGTTTCCTGCCAGAGCAGCCAGGGCGGCACGTCTGCGGCCTCGGTGAGCGCCTGCATGCCCCGGCGAATCTCAGCGGACAGCCGCAGCAGCACCCGCAGGTTGAGCGCCAGCGCCAGCAGGGCCAGCAGCCCCAGCAGCGGAAACCAGACCTGACTCAGGCGCTGAAGACTGGCCTGCGCCTGGTTTTCCTGCCGCTGACCGACCTGGCTGACCGCGTCGAGTTCCAGGCGCACCCGGTCTACCAGCTGCTTGCCGGTTCTGGACAGCCTTCCTGCCCGCGCTGCGTCGCTCATCGGCTGCTGCGCCGTGAGCAGCGGCACGACGTACTCCTTGCGCCACTGCGCGATCAGGGCCGTGGTCTGGTCGAGGTGGGTCTGCGGCGAGACGCTGCCGCTGGGCAGCCTTCCGCTGGGCAGCGCCCGCTGTAACAGCACCAGCCGCTGATCGATCCTGCCAGTCGCCCGCGTGTACGGTTCCAGAAAACTGGCGTCTCCGGTCAGGGCGTAGCCGCGCAGGCCCGTTTCCATGTCGAGCACGTCGGCCCGCAGCAGTTCGCCCACATTGATCTGGGTGGCGGCCCGTTCCAGCGTCTGGGCCTGAAAGCGCAGCAGGGCGGCCAGGGTCAGCAGCAGCGCCAGCACCAGGGCCAGCGCCAGCCAGGCGGGCAACAGGCGGCCCAGCACGTAGCTCAGCACCGTCCGGGCGGGGCGCCTGGGGGAAGGAACAGCGGCAGTACCCCTGGACGCCGCGCCTTCAGACGCCGCACTTCCAGACTGCCCGTATTCAGACTGCACGTATTCGCCTGAACCGTCAGAAGCCGGACTCGGCTGGCCCGTCATTTCACTGTTCTGTCTTCCGGCCATCAGACTCCTCTGCCTGTCTCAACCTTCTGTGTGGTCCGGGCCGTCGATCCGTGCTGTCCGGGCATCCATCAGGAACGCCAGGGGCCGGAGGCAGAGAGGGTGAGATCATCGGATGACCCACAGTTTAGGATAAAACTGCACGTACGGGGCAACCGTCAGTGGACCTTACAGCTAACAATAAAGGCCGCCCGCCATGCGAAACGGCCTTTCTGGAAACGCTCAGAGCTGAACCTGTTTCAGCCCTTCACGCTTCCGGCCAGCAGCCCGCGCACGAAGTAGCGGCCCAGCAGGATATACACCAGCAGCGTGGGAATGGCGGCCAGAATGGCCCCGGCCATCGGCAGGTTCCAGCTGACCGCCTGCCCGCCCGCCAGCTGCGACAGGGCGTAGGTCACGGGCTGGCTCCTGGTGCTGGTCAGGGTGGCGGCGAACAGGAACTCGTTCCAGACCTGCGTGAACTGCCAGATGATGACCACCACGAAGCCCGGAATGCTGATCGGGAAGATGACCCTGCCATAGATGGCCCAGAAGCCTGCCCCGTCGATGGTGGCGGCCTCGATCAGCGCGTCGGGCACGTCGGCGTAGAAGTTGCGGAAAATAAGCGTGGTGATGGGAATGCCGTACACCACGTGCGCCAGCACCAGCGCCCAGATGCTGCCGTACAGCCCCAGCGCCTTCACGAACTGGAACAGCGGAATAAGAACGGACTGGTACGGGATGAACATGCCGAACAGCATCAGGGCGAACACCGTGTTCGCGCCCCGGAACTTCCATTTGCTCAGGGCGTAGCCGTTCAGGCTGCCCAGCATGGCGCTCAGCAGCGTGGCCGTGACCGCCAGAAAGAGGCTGTTGCCCATGTTGCCGCCGACCTTGGCCCAGGCGTCGGAAAAACTCGCCCAGTTCAGGCCCCTGGGCAGCTGCCAGGTGGTCGCCAGGTTGATGGCTTCCGGGGTCTTGAAGGCCGTGACCACCAGCAGATAGATGGGCAGCAGGAAGAACAGCGCCGCGACCAGCAGGCCGAGGTACATGAAGACGCGGCTGGCCCGGACCGGTGGGCGGGCGGGCGCGTTGAGCGTCTGCGTCTGCACGGCCTGGGGGGTAGGCAGGGTGGTCATCAGCGGGCCTCCTCGGTCCTGAACTGGCTGGCAAGGTACGGCACGATGATGACCGCCACCAGCAGCAGCAGCACCGTGCCGATGGCCGCGCCCACCGCGAAGGCGTTCTGACGAAACGAGGTGATGTACATCAGCAGGGCGGGCACGTCGGTGGCAGCGTTGTCGGGGCCGGTCATGGCGAACACCAGATCGAAGATCTTCAGGCTGATGTGGCCCAGGATGATCATGGCCGAGAGCGTGATCGGGGCCAGCAGCGGAAACACCACGTGGCGGTAGCTGGCCCACTCGCCCGCACCGTCCACGCGCGCGGCCTCGCGAATTTCCTCGGGAATGCCGCGCAGACCGGCCAGGTAGAGCGCCATGGTGTAGCCGCTCATCTGCCACACGGCGGCGATGATGATGCCGATAAAAGCAATGTTGAAGCCGTGCAGCTCGGGGGCAGGCAGCAGCTTCACGTTCGGCCCGACGAACAGCGCCCAGACGAGCAGCAGCGCGGCGCAGCCAGCCGCCACCAGCATGCGGCTGCGCTGCCCGGCCCGCAGCGCCTGATACGCCAGCACGCCCAGCACCACGGCCACCACCACCGCCGTGAGCAGCGGAATCTTGTTCCAGTCGAAGCCCAGCACGCTGGCCCGCCCGGTCAGCCACTCGTATTTGTTGGGGTCCAGGCCCAGCAGCTGATTGACGCCGCCCTGCGGCTGAAGCATCCAGCGCCAGATGGTGCCGGTCACGATAAACGACAGGCTCATGGGAAACAGGAAGACGGTGCGCCACAGCCCTTCGCCGCGCGGGTTGCGGTCCAGCATCAGAGCAAGAGACAGGCCCAGGCCCAGGCAGCCCGCGATAAAGAACACCGTAAAAAACAGCGTGCTGATCAGGTCCTGCCGGAAGCGCACGTTCAGGCCGCCCGTGAACAGGTCGGTGTAGTTCTGGAAGCCGATGAACTTGATCACCGGATGCAGGCTCAGGGCCTGAACCGGGTCGCTGCCCCAGTCGGTCAGGCTGGTGTAGCCGGTGCGGGCAATAAATCCGTACACAAAAATAGCCAGCAGAATGACCGAGGGGGCCAGCACCAGCTTGGCCCAGAGGCGATCTGTGTTTTTCATGGCCTGTACCTGCTGTCTGTTGCGTTTCTCATTGCGGTGACCTCAAAGAAGCTTCTGTTTTGGGACGACTGACTCTGTTTAAGAAGCCTGACTCTGTTTTGAGAAAGCTGATATCGAACAAGCCGATCTGAATTGAAAACCTCCGGCAGTCGGGACAGCACTGCCGGAGGAACCACAGACAGAGTACGCTTCTGCCTCTCACGCTTCCATGCACATTTCGACACTGTTGCGCGCACGGGCGCGTCGTCCTGGGCATACTCCGGCTCCGGTTGAATCTGTCACCCTCAAAAATTCAACCGGAGCCTTGTTTTTACATGCCCATCTTGGACTTGGTGGCCAGGTCCTGGGCGGCCTGGGCGGCGGCCTTGGCGTCGCGGCTACTCACGAAGGCGTCGTTGATGGCCCCGAAGCCGCTGCTGAACGCCTCGTTGGCCGCAGCGCCGTGTACCATGCTGCCCACGATGACCTTGCTCTGGAAGTCTTTACCCGCACTCTGACTGTATACGTTGTACTTTTTAGCGTCGCTGTCGGTGCGGGCGGCGATGCTGCCCTTGAGCGGATTGAAGGTATCCTGACCTTCCTTGCTGCCCACAACCTTCAACCAGTTCAGGGCCTCTGTCCGGTCCTTGGCGCCTTTGGGCAGACCGAAAGAATCGGCCAGCATGATGAAGGTGCCGTTGGTGCTGGGGCTGGCGCTCCAGGCGAAATCGGTGCCGGGCTTGAGCTTCTTGGTGGTGGTCATGTAGCCCGCCGCCCAGTCGCCCATGATGTTGAAGGCCGCCTGTCCGGCCAGCATGCGGTCGGTGGCCTGCTGCCAGCTCAGGCCGCTGGCGTCCTTGTTGGCGCAGTCCAGCACCTTGCCGTAGGTGGTGAAGGTGCCCACCACGCGCGGGTCAGTGAACTTCAGCTTGCCGCTGAACAGGTCGTTCCAGCCCTTCGGCCCCAGCATGCCGACGGCCACCGACTCCCAGATCATCTGCTGGGTCCAGTTCTCGCCCATCACCATGGGGGTCGCCATGCCCTTGGCCTTGAGGGTGGCGCAGGTGGTGACAAACTGTGCCCAGCTGGTCGGTGCGCTCACGCCGTACTTTTTCAGGGTGGCGGGTTGATACCACATCACGTTGCTGCGGTGCACGTTGAGCGGCACGCTGTAGGGAACACCCTTGTAGGAAACGAGGTCGATCAC